>CAXTUQ010000182.1:5778-9864 GCA_964247405.1 uncultured Acetobacteraceae bacterium | reverse complement strand
CATGGCGGCGGCGTTCCGCGGCGGCGCGGCGCGGCTGGCTATCGCCGGAGAGAACCCGTCCTTGCTCGCCGGGCAGGACCCCGCCCGGGTGTCCCGCGCCAACCGCGCCCGCTCCGCCGCCTACCGTCCGGCGCTTGAGCTGATCACCGGGTTCGGCATCAACTGGACCATCGCCAGCTTCGCGTCTCCGGCCTGGGCGCGCACGGTGTTCCCGGCCTTGCCGGAGGACGCGGCGGTGACCCGGCTGTGGGATGCGATCTTCGCGGCGTCCCGCATCGACGCGCCCGACCCGGTCGCCGCCTGGGCCGAGCACAACGCGGCGCTGCGCGCCCGCACCGCCGCGCTCAATGCCCACCGCTTCGCCGCCCTGCACTTCCGCGGCCCCAGCACCGACCTGCGCGTCGGCCTGTCCGACGGGCACCTTTGGCTCGGGGGCGCGGAGACGGCGAAGAACGGCATCACCTGCAACCCCAACATCCCCACGGAGGAGGTGTTCACCACGCCGCACAGCCGCCGGGTGGACGGCACGGTGCGCAGCACGAAGCCGCTGTCCTACCAGGGCACGCTGATCCAAGACATCGCCGTGCGCTTCGAGCGCGGCGCCATCGCCGATGCGCAGGCCCGCACCGGGCAGGAGGTGCTGCAAAAGGTGCTGGACACCGACGAGGGCGCGCGGCGGCTCGGCGAGGTGGCGCTGGTGCCGCATTCCTCGCCGATCTCGGCCAGCGGCCTGCTGTTCTTCAACACGCTGTTCGACGAGAACGCGGCGAGCCACATCGCGCTTGGCCAGGCCTACCGCACCTGCCTGGAGGGCGGCACGTCCGCGTCGGAGGCCGAGTTGGCGGAGCGCGGCGCCAACAGCAGCTTGATCCACATCGACTGGATGATCGGCTCGGGCGAGGTGGATGTGGACGGCATCGACGGGGCGGGCCAGGCCGTGCCGGTGATGCGCCGGGGGGAGTGGGCCGTGCCCGCCTGACGATCTGCCCGGCGCACGCCGGTCTGGTGTGCGCCGCAACATCAAGCATCCGCGGCGGTTTCCGGCTAAACCGCGCTCTCACGCTGTGCCTCGGCGCGGCCAACTGGTAAAAACATGTCCTTTCCGACCGTCAATCCATCCCTCGACCGCGCGTTGACCGCGCGAGACTACCTCGAACCCACCGCCGTGCAGTCCGCCGTTTTGGCAGAGGAGGCGCAGGGACGCGACCTCCTAGTCTCCGCGCAGACCGGCTCGGGCAAGACCGTCGCCTACGGCCTCGCTTTCGCGCCCACGCTGCTGGGGGAGGCCGAGCGGTTCGACCGGCCCGCGGCACCCCTCGCCCTCGCCATCGCGCCGACGCGGGAGTTGGCGATGCAGGTGAAGGGCGAGCTGGCCTGGCTTTACGCGCAGACCGGCGCGCGCATCGCGTCCTGCGTCGGCGGCATGGACAGCCGGGCGGAGCAGCGGGCGCTGGCGGCCGGGTGCCACATCGTCGTCGGCACGCCGGGGCGGCTGCGCGACCACCTGGAGCGCGGGCGGCTCGACCTCGGCAGCCTGCGCGTCGCCGTGCTGGACGAGGCGGACGAGATGCTGGACCTCGGCTTCCGCGAGGACCTGGAGTTCATCCTGGACGCGACGCCGGGCGAGCGGCGCACCCTGCTGTTTTCCGCGACCATCCCGAAGGAGATCGCGTCCCTGGCCCGGCGCTACCAGCGGGACGCGCTGCGCATCGACGTGGGTAGCCGAAACCAGCCGCATGGCGACATCGAGTACCGCGCCGTCACCATGGCGCCGCACGATGCGGAGCGCGCGGCGGTCAACGTCTTGCGCTACTTTGAATCGCGGGCCAGCCTGGTGTTCTGCGCGACGCGCGAGGGCGTGCGCCGGCTGCATGGCCGCCTGATCGAGCGTGGCTTCGACGCCGTGGCGCTGTCGGGCGAACTCAGCCAGCATGACCGCACCAACGCGCTGCAATCCCTGCGCGACGGACGATCGCGCGTGTGCGTCGCGACCGACGTGGCGGCGCGCGGGCTGGACTTGCCGGACCTCGATTTGGTGATCCACGCGGACCTGCCGACCAACAAGGAGACCATGCTGCACCGCAGCGGTCGGACCGGGCGGGCGGGGCGTAAGGGCACGTCGGTGCTGTTGGTGCCGTTCCCGAAGCGCCGCCGGGCTGAGCAGTTGATCGCCGCTGCCGGGGTGGATGCAGGCTGGAGCGACCCGCCGTCCGCCGAACTGATCCGCGCCCGCGACCAGGAGCGCCTGCTGGCCGACCCGATTTTGGCGGAGGAGCCGGCGGAGGAGGACTTGGCGCTGGCCCGGCTGTTGCTGGAAGGGCGCCCGGCCGAGTGGATTTCCGCGGCGCTGGTCCGCAGCTACCGCGCCCGCCTGCCGGCGCCGGAGGACCAGTTCGACCCGGCCCCGGTCGCGGCGCCCCGGCAGACTGGCGAGCGCTTTGTGCGCGAACCCCGCGCGCCGCAGCGGTCCGCGGATGGCGGCGCTTGGTTCCGGCTGAGCATTGGGCGGCGGCAGAATGCCGATCCGAAGTGGCTGATCCCGATCATCTGCCGGATGGGCGGCGTGACCAAGGCGGACATCGGCGCAATCCGTATTTTTGATACCGACACTCGGTTTGAGATCGCGGCTGGGAGTGCGGACCGCTTTGCTGCGGCGGTGCGCCATACCAGTGAGGGCGGGAACCGGATTGAGCCGGCGACGGCCGGGGCCGAGGCGCGCACGTCGGGGGCGCGGCCGGGGCGGTCCTATGCCAGCCGGAAAACGCCGCGGGCGCAGCGGGGGTGAGGATACCGCCATACTGGCAGCCTTTCGGGCTGATTGGTCGGCGCGCGAAGCTGGTGAGGTGGCCGTGCACCAGAAACGACCTAAATACCGGTTGCCTGAAAATATGGCTTGTGGTTGAAAGCCGACGCTTATAGTTGTTCATTGGGCCAATGAATGTTGGACAGCGGACGTTTGATGCTGTGCAAATCACCGAATCACGCAGTCGAGTCATGATCTAAACGGATAAGAAATTGATCTCGAATGTGGCCTGAAAGCCCCGTTGGCCGGCTGGAGTGATCGCGACGGTCCGTGAGCCGTCCACTTTCTTGACCCATCCCAAATGGAAGCAACGGCAAGCAATCGCGATCCCAAGGGTGCCGGCAAGATGCGGGCGGCGTTCGCTCCAATCCAAGCAGGGACGACAGAATAGCCGCTTGGCTTGCTTTCCAGGTGTTGGCGTCACACCGAAGTCATGCAGGAAAACTTGGCCTGCATCCGTGACGGTGCCGCCATCCCTATCGAGTTCGATATGACCCTTTGCGACCAGCGCATCGGCAATGCTCACACCCAGCCGCCCGGCAAAATGGTCATAGCAAGTCCGTGCCATCCGGAGCGCAGCATCCCGCGGGCCGGTGCGAATGGTCGTTCGCGCTGGCCCATTTCCAGGCCGCGCGGCAAATTGCGCGACAGTCTCTAGCAGGCGTGCGACGTCAGGGGACGCGAGCCGATGATAGCGGTGCCGCCCGCGCTGTTCCACGAGCAGGAAACCGGCATCCAGCAATCTTCCAAGGTGCGCGCTTGCGGTCTGCGGGGCGATTCCGGCATGACCTGCAAGTTCGCGCGCGGTCAGAGACCGACCATCCATGAGGGCATCAAGCATACATGCCCGGCCTGGATCTCCGATCAAGGCTCCGATCTCGGCCAAGGCGTTGGGGCGGAGCATAACGGCGTGTTCCACGATGGCGGCAGTATGGGGCACAAGCGCCCGTCAATGCTACGGCCCTTTGCGTAGCACTCTCATCGCCGAGGCAGGCATGGTCCGCGTGGCTTGAACCTGCGTCGGAGCAACTGATCGTGGAATACCTACCCACTCTCGCCACCATTGCCGGCGTATTCCTTCTAGGCTGCCTCAGCCCTGGGCCGAACTTCTTGGTTGTCACGGCGAGGGCCATGGCTGTTTCACGACGCGCCGGGGTGTTCGCAGGACTAGGTGTGGCATCGGCATCTCTGACTTGGGCCTCTCTAACGATCATCGGTTTGACGTTCATGCTGCAACATGCCTCCTGGCTATGTGCATGTCTGCTAGTGTGTCACATCAGTGG
>CAXTUQ010000182.1:0-5768 GCA_964247405.1 uncultured Acetobacteraceae bacterium | reverse complement strand
GTTTACAGCTCTCCGGGTCGTGGGCGCCGCCTACCTTCTTTATCTTGGCACTAAAACGATCATCGGTGCTCACCGACCATTGCCGTTGCCGGCCACGGGCACGGACCACCCGTCCGCGTCAAGCGACGTGTGGAGCGGCTTCCTGACCAGTATGACAAACCCCAAGGCGGCCGCCTTCTTCGGCAGCTTGTTCGTTGTGACGTTGCCGACGGATGCGCCGGTCTGGGTCTATGGCGTGACCCTGGTGATCGTGGCGGTGCTGTCCACCGCCTGGCATTGCAGCCTGGCCCTGTTCTTCTCACTCCACTCTGTCCAGAACGCGTTCCAGCGCGCCAGGAAGCCGATCAGTACCGTCATGGGCGGGGTTCTGATCCTGCTTGGGGCGCGCCTGCTCGTTGCACGATGACCCACCACTCGACACGGCATCACTGATTGAAAGCAGCCCAATGAAGCGAGAAGCAATCCGCGTTGAGCCACTTTCCACCTATCTCGACAAGCGGCGTGCCCCTGTCACCCCCGTCGTCCGGAGTGGCGACACCGTTTATGTCTCCGGGTTCCCGCCGTTCGATCCGGTTACGGGAGAGGTCTATGCCGGACCTTTCGAGCGCCAAGCCGAGTTGGTGCTCGATCAAATGCAATTGTGCTTGGAGACTGCAGGATCGACTATGGACGCCATCTTGAAGTGCAATGTTTATTGTACGTCGGTCGAGAAGTTTGCTGTCTTCAATGCAATCTACGCCCGCTATCTCGCGGGTAAGCCACCCGCCCGCATCTTCATATGCGTGGTGGCTTGGCCTGGCCCGTTCGATATCGAGATTGATTGTGTTGCCGTGGTTTAGAATGGCAGCCGCCGTTCTATTGAGGGTCGCTGCGGCAGACCTGCCGCCTTGTCCGGAAAAGCCCTGGGAACGAGCGTGGCGATGGATGACAGATCGCCAATACCTGCTTGAGATGGATGATCGTATGTTGCGCGATGTCGGCCTGACGCGCGAGGACGTTGTTCGCAAGGTGCCACTTGGCAGATAAGTCCGCTAGAGCAGTGATCGGCTATGGCCTACAAGCATCAAATGTCATCCCCACCCTCAAGGCCGCGTCAGCATCGGCGTCGGATAGTCATGTCGCGCCAGGAAATCGACGCTGGTAAGCCCCACCAGGATCACCAGCCAGAACAGCCCGGCCAGCGCGAAAATCCGGCTGAGCGCCGACGCACGCCCTAAATCCATGAACAGGAACGCGACCAGCCCGATCATCACCGGTGCCAACAAGCCGGACACCCACCCCGCATGAACCAGCGCCGCCGCAACCTGCGCCCCCAGCAGGGCCAGCAGCACCAGCCAAGCCAGCGCCAGCCGGGTCACGCCCGGCCCGCCACGTAGATGAGCGAGTACATGGCAATCCAGGCCAGATCGACAAAGCTCCAATACAACCCGACCGCCTCGACCGGCGTGTTGTAGGAGCGGGAGAACTCCTGGCGCCGGGCACGCCAGGCGATCCAGGAGACCAGGGCCACGCCGATCAGCATGTGGACGCCGTGCAAAACGGTCGCGACCCAGTAGAAGCTGTAGAACAGCTCCGCCCCGCCCTGGTCCGGCCCGTGCAGGCCGAAGCCGGCGCCGGGGAACAGGCCCTCGTCGAGGTCGAGCTTCCATTCCAGGCCCTTTAGCCCGAGGAACAGCATCCCCAGCACGGCGGTCACGAGGCAGGCCGGCACGACCCACTCCACCCGGCCGCGCCGCGCGCCCAGCACGCCCACGGCGTAGGCGGCGCTCGCGGTCAGCAGCAGCGCCGTGTTGATGCTGCCGATCAGCAGGTTGGCGTGCGCTGCCGCGGTGGCGAACCCGGTCGGGTGGCCCCGGTGCAGCAGCAGCCACACCAGCACCAGGCCGCCGAAGAACAGCATTTCGCTCGCCAGGAACAGCCATACCCCAGCGATGGCGGTGTCGGCCTGGTGCTCCGCCGAGGAGTACTGGAACTCGGCATGGGCCGCGGGCGCCGCAAGCTCAGCCATGCTGGGCGGCCGCGGGCGGCGGATAGTTGTACGGCCCCTCGGTCACGGTCGGGATATTTGCAAAATTCTCCTTGGGCGGCGGCGAGCGGGTCTTCCATTCCAGCCCGGTGGCGCCCCACGGGTTGTCCGGCGCGCGCTCCCCGCGGAACAGCGACCATGTGAGATAGCCCAGCGGCATCAGGTAGCCCGCCGCCAGGATCACGGAGCCTGCGGAGGACAGGACGTTCAGCACCTGGAACTCGGGCGAGTAGGAGGCGTAGCGCCGGGTCATGCCGAGGTAGCCCAGGATGAACTGCGGGAAGAACGTCAGGTTGAAGCCGAGGAAGATCACCGCCGCCCCCATCCGGCCCCACATCTCCGGATACATCCGCCCGGTGATCTTCGGCCACCAGTAATGCAGCCCGGCGAAGAACGCCGTCACCATGCCGCCCACCATGATGTAGTGGAAGTGCGCCACCACGAAGTAGGTCTGCGTCAGGTGCACGTCCGCCGCGAGCGCCGCCACGAACAGCCCGGTCAGGCCGCCGATAGTGAACAGCCCGATGAACCCCAGCGCATACAGCATCGGCGCGTCGAACCGTATCCAGCCCTTGTGCAGCGTGCCCAGCCAGTTGAACACCTTGATCGCCGACGGCACGGCGACGAGGTAGCTGAGCAAGGAGAACACGATGGCCGAGTACAACGACTGCCCCGCCACGAACATGTGGTGCCCCCACACAAAGAAGCTGATGACCGCAATGGCGATTGAGGACCAGACCACGAACCTGTAGCCGAACAGCGTCTTGCGGCTGAACGCCGGGACGATCTCGCTGATCACGCCGAAGCCCGGCAGGATCATGATGTAAACCGCCGGGTGGCTGTAGAACCAGAACATGTGCTGGAACAGCAGCGGGTCGCCGCCCAGCGTGCTGTCGAACACGCCGACGCCGAACAGCCGCTCGAACGCCAGCAGCATGAGGGTGATGGCGAGCACCGGCGTGCCCAGCACGTAGATGATGCTGGTGGCATACAGCGACCAGATGAACACCGGCAGCCGGTACCAGGTCAGCCCCGGGGCGCGCAGCCGGTGGATGGTGACGATGAAGTTGACGCCCGTGGCGATCGAGCTGAACCCCGATAGGAAGATGCCCACCACCGCCAGCACGACGTAGCCGCTGGTGTAGTTGCTGCTGAGCGGCGTGTAGAACGTCCAGCCGGTGTCGAGACCGCCCCAGAACAGCGACCACAGCACCACCAGCCCGCCGGCCATGAACAAGTACCAGCTCAGCAGGTTGAGCTTCGGGAACGCCAGGTCCCGCGCGCCGAGCACCAGGGGGACAAAGAAGTTGCCGAGCGTCACCGGCACCGCGGGCACCAGGAAGAACCACACCATGATGACGCCGTGCATGGTGAACAGCCGGTTGTAGGTGGCGTGGCTGACCAGGGCGCCCGCCGGGGAAACCAGGTGCAGCCGCATCAGCGCCGCCGCCGACCCGCCCAGGAAGAAGAATGCGGTGATCGACGCGAAGTACAGCAGCGCGATCCGCTTGTGGTCGGTGGTCAGCAGCCAGGAGCTGACCGAACCGTCCTCGGTCACGTAGCTGCGGGGCAAGGCCTCGATGGTTTCGCTCATGATCCCTCGTTCCCGCTCAGCGACTTGATGTAGGCGACCAGTCGGAACAGGTCCCCCTCGGTCACAACGCCGGAGAAGCTCGGCATCCGGTTGTCGTAGCCGGCCACGATGTCCTGCGCCGGCATCAGGATGCTGTCCCGGACGTACTTGTCGTCCGCCACCACGATCCGGCCGTCATTCAACGGCACCGGGTGGCCGTACACGCCGTCGAGGGGCGGAGCGCGCACGCTGCTGTAGCCCTTCGTGCGGTCGGCGGCCTCGGCCTGGCCGCGGCCCTCCGCCTGGTGGCAGCCGCTGCAGCCGTAGCGGGTGAACAGCGTGCGCCCCTGCGCCACGAGGCTCACGGAGGCGGCGTTGTCGGACAGCCAGCGCTCATAGTCCGGCTGCGTCAGCACGACGACCTCGCCCCCCATGGCGGAATGGTCCATGCCGCAGAACTGGGTGCAGAACAGGTGGTAGGCGCCCGGCTCGGTCGCGGTGAACCACAGGCTCTCGTAGCGGCCCGGCAGCACGTCGTGCTTGATGCGGAAGGCGGGAATGGCGAAGTCGTGGATCACGTCCTCGCTGGTCATCAGCAGCTCCACCGCGCGGCCGACCGGAATGTGCAGGGCGTTGATCTCCCGCTGGCCGCCGGGGTGCTCGGCCTTCCACATCCACTGCTTGCCGATCACCGAGATGCGGAGCGCGTTCGGCGGCGGCTGGAACTGGCGGACGTACAGGTTGGCGCCCCACAGGAACAGGCCGAAGAACAGCGCGAGGGTCGCGCCCGTCCAGGCGATCTCGAACCGCCAGGTCTTCTCCTCGGGCCGTCCGCGGTCCTCCGTGTTGGTGTGGCGCCAGCGCGCGACGTAGAACAGCATCAGGCCGAACACTAAGGCCAGCACCAGGATTGTGACGCCCAGCAGGGCGAGCAGCAGCAGGTCCACCTCGCCTGCATTGGCCGACGCGGCGGGGAGCGACAGGGTGTTCACGACGGCCGCCGCGGGCGGTGCGCCAGCCAGAGCGTGCCGCCGATGGACAGCGCGGTCAGCACGGCGGCGATGCGGAGCAGCTTTTCGACCGCGAGCGTATAGCGCCCCGTGGCGGCCTCGAAGTGGAAGCACAGCAGCAGCACCGGGTTGGCCGCCGCCTGCCCGCCCGCCCCGGCCAGGCGCACCGCATCGCGCAGCGCCCCGGGATCATAGCCGACGCCCAGCACGTAGCCGGACACCTGCCCGGCCGGCGACACCACCGCGACGCCGGACGGGTGCAGGATCTGCCGCAGCGCCGGGTCGAAGCGAAAGCGGAAGCCGGCCGCGTCGGCAATCGCCGCGGTGCTGGCGGCCGGTCCGGTCAGGCGGTGCCCGTCCGGGACGTGCGCCGCCGCGGCCTCGTCCGGGCCCTCCGCCGGGTCCACCGAAAGAAAGGCCAAGGCGTAGTCCCGCCCGGCCTGCAAGCCGCTCTGCGCCAGGGCGGCGTCCAAATCGTCCCGCACGGTGCCGCACAGGTTCGGGCAGCGGAAATAGCCCAGCGCCAGCACCAAAGGCAGCCCGCCCGCGACCCGGCGCAACGTCGTGGCCTGCCCGTCCGCTTCCCGCAACGGCGCGTCGATCGGCAGCGGCGCGCCCTGGCGCTGCACCCACTCCAGGTCGTCAAGCTGCGCCCCGGCCCAGGCGGGCACCGCGAGCAGCAGCAGCACGAACAAAAACCTCACCGCCGCACCCAGCCCGGCGCCGTCGGCCAGTCCGGGATGCCGTGCGCCGCCACGTCCCGCATCGCGTCGGCGATGGGCATGTGGACGCGGTTGCGATCGCGGTCGAGCCAGTACGCGCCGTTGAGTTGCTGCAACTGCTCGGCCCGGAACTGCGCCATGTCCGCCGCCACGTCCGGCTGCAGGCGCGGCGCGGGAAAGGTGGCGTTGGTCGCCGGCGCCAGCAGCTTGTCGGTCGTGGCGTTGGGATAGAGCCACGCGGCAAAGCCCAGCGTGCCGCCCACGGCCAGCAGCATCAGCACGCCGGCCACCAGCATGGCGCGGAAGCCCACGTCGGCGCCTTCATGCCGCGCGGGCGGCAGGTTGTCCTGTTCGTGCTCGTGTTCCGGGCCATCCGCCGCCGGGCGCGGCAGCAGCCGGACCAGGCCGACCGCCAGCGCCGCAGCACCCAGCCAGGC
>CAXTUQ010000181.1:8456-9880 GCA_964247405.1 uncultured Acetobacteraceae bacterium | reverse complement strand
GGCGGGGGAGGCGCTACCAGGCGCCGCACGCGGCCTCGATCGACATGCGCTCGGTGTTGTCCACCGCGTCGAGGGCCGCCCGGTGCAGCGCGGAGCCGGCGCGGGCGCGCGTGACGACGAACTCCCAGGCATCGCGGTCGCTGGCGAACGATGGCTCCCCGTCCTCCGGCGCGTCCTCGCGCTGCAACTGGAGCATCGGCCTGCCTTCAGGGTCAGGGCCGCAGTCGAACCCGTCCCAGCCTTCGTGCCGGGCAGCAGTGTTGTCGAATTGCAGTGTGCGGGTTGGCAGCAGGATCAGCATCGGGGATCTCCTTCGTCGGTCTTCCGCTTTGAAGACCCCCCCGCCCGACCGCGGCCGGGGGACCGGGGCAAGGGCGCCGCGCTTGCGGCGGGATCGCGTCCGGCCCAGCGAAGCGGCCGGCGCGACCCACCCCTTGCCCCGGGCGCACGGCCGTGGTGGCGCTTCTCCCCTTTCCCGGCTCGCCTTCGTCCCCGTTCGCCGCGTCCTTGTCGTCCTATGCCTTCTCGTGCCCGGCCAGCGCGCTCCAGGCCGCGTCGCTTTGGCTTATGGTCAGGTGCGGCAGCGCGTTGGCGCATCGCGGCTGCATGGGCTCAAGGCGGCGCAAACCACAGCAAGCCATGCACGCCCAGCCGGGCGGCTCGACGTCGGGCGCTGCTTGGCAAGCGGTCGGGACCGTCCCAACCATGTGGGCTTGGACGCCGTGGTCAGGCGAGCGATGTGCTGAGCAGGCCGAGGATCACGAGTGCCGCCCCGCCGATCAGCAGGATCGGTGCGGCGCGGACCGTGTAGGTCAGGGATTCTTCCGGCTTCCACCACGCATGCACCAGCCAAGCCGCACCGACCAGCAGGGGGTAGGTGCCGAACAGGCCAAGGAATTGCAAAGCTTGCGGAACAGCGGCCGGCCAGGGTTTTCCCAAAAAGGTGCCCAGACCCATGAAGGTGCAAGGAGCGCCAAGGACGAGCATGGAGGTCCGGAACACTGGCGACGCTTTCCAGGCGTAGCGCAGCGCCTCGAACCGTCCGATGTGCGCAGCGTTGGCCGGATCGCAAAAGTGGTCCATCTCGTCGAGCGCCGCGTTCACCGTTTCGGTCGCTTCGGCCATCCGGTCGGGATCGACAAGCCGCTTGTCGGCCACTTGGGTGATGAAGAGGGCATCGTCGATCCTGTCTTGATCGACGTGTCGGGGTCTGGCCATCGTGCGCTCCTTCGAAACGGGCATCGGCGTTTGCTGGGAGGGTGCGGTGTGTTGGCGCAAACGCCAAGGCTGGGATGGACGGCAGACTGGCCTGGCTTCCTTGAGGCTCTCGATGATCTGGCGGGTTTCTCCTGTTCTACCCGCTTGAGGGTGGTCGCGCGTGGCTGTCTCGGCCGCGCGCCGCGTAGTCCGCCATGGTCCCGTCC
>CAXTUQ010000181.1:0-8446 GCA_964247405.1 uncultured Acetobacteraceae bacterium | reverse complement strand
CCGGTGATGGGCGACGATCCCATCCTGTTCCACCTGGGGCGCGTCGCAGGCGATGCGCGCCGCCGCGACGGCCAGCACCATCGCGGCCAGAGGGCGCGGGAGCTGCAGCGCATGGCGCTCCAGTTCCACGGCGATTTCGTTCAGCTCTTCCCCGGCGTCAGACATCTTCGCGCTCCCTCATGTCGGCGTTCCGGTCCGTGGCGGCAGGTCCTGCTTCCCCGTGCCCGTCTTCGGCCGGCAGCAGCGCCGCGTCCCGGATGTGCTCGGGCCGCAGCCGGCAACGGAAGCCGTGCGGGAGGGCGACGAACACCGGGCCGCGCCGGCGCGGCGGGCTGGGAACGACGCGGAACAGGTCGGCCTCGACGGTTCCGAAACGCAGCGGCCTGGCCGTGCGCAGCAAGCGCCCCGGCACCAGGGCCGCCGTGCGGTGCCGGTCCCCGGCCCGCTCCAGCCGGCGTCGGGCCACGCGCTCGCGCCAGCTTGCGGCGCTGCCCGGGTTGGAGATGGCCTCCACCGGCGAAAGCAGGCGCAGGATGCGCCCGGGGCAGTCCGCTTCCAACGGCCCCATGCTCTCGTCCATGGCCTTGTAGCCGAACCCATCGCAGACATTGTTGCGGACAAGGAACACGCCGCAGAACACGTAGGCCGTGCCGGCTTGCTTGTCGGTGTTGCGGATGGCCGCATACACCGTGCCGCGCACGGTGGCAGTGGCGAGCACGGTGGCAACCGTGCGCTCGTCTTCGTGCGTGAAGCGTCGTGCCAGGACCTGCGCGGGCGTTTCGTCGCGCAGCGGCGTGGACTGGAACAGCCATCCCATGGCGGCCTCCGTTGCTTGGCGTGGATGGTGGCTCCGCCGAAGCGCGCAGCGCCGTGGAACCGCGAAGTGTTTGCCGCTGCTGCTGCTGGCCCGGCAGGAACCCCGCTGCGATCAGGCCGGGTCGTGCTTGTCCGGCGCCCGCCAGAAGGCGCGCAGCACCGCTTGCCGCGCGGCGGGCCATGACACCGCGGGATCAACCCGCGCGAGTTCGCCCAGCGCGGCGAGCAGCAGCGCCGACGTGCCGCGGTCGAGTTCGACCGCGTCGGTCGGCGTGCTGCGCGCGCAGCGGCAGATCCTGACGCGCTGGCCGCCGCCGGGCAGCACGGCGCTCGTGAACCAGTCGAGGCGGCCGGGGTCCGCGTGGCCAGGCATCTGGACGCGGTGGGCGCCGTGGTCGGTCTGCCCGGGGGCCGCAGGATTGGTTTCCACGTCGTCCTCCTCTCGTCCGTGAAGCCGCGGCGGGCGGGTCAGGCCACGCTTTCGACGGCTTCCCTGGCCGTCTCGAAGCCCGGGCCGTCGCTTCCGTCCATGACCCAGCGTTCGCCGTAGGCGGTTTGGGTGAGCTGGAAGCCGAGGCGCTCCGCCTTGGCTTCTTCGTTCCTGTCCGCCGCGCTTTCGGCGTTGCACGGCTCCTCGCGCCCGGTCAGCACGCGCCAGGCCGCATCACTGCGCCCCTCAGCCAGGTGCAGCAGCGCGTCGGTGTGGCGCTGCTGCATGCACTCAAGCTGGCGCACCAGGCGCAGCAGCCCGTGCGTGCCCAGCCGGTCGGCCTCGGCGTCGATCGCCGCCTCGCGGGTGTCCTCGGCCGCTTTCCACCGCGCCTCGGTGGCGAGCCGGAACGCATGCAGCTCGCAGGCGTGGGCCTCGAAGCCGGAAGTGGTCTCGACGTCCCAGCAGGGATCGCGCAGCCAGCCGCTTTTCAGCACCTCGATGTCGTGACGGGTCTTCATGCTGCCTCCTCCTGCGGTGAGAGTCCTGTCATGTCCCATGGCGCGGACGTGCATGGCCCATCCGCGACGCGCATGGGCACCGGGCGGCCGGGACGGTCCAGTTGTGTGGGTCAGGCCGTTGTGGTCAGGCGAGCCACATGCCGAGCAGGCTGAGCGCGATGAACCCCGCCCCAACCGTCAGCAGGAGCGGCCCGGTCTTGACGGCATAGGCTGGGTAGCCGGTTCGGGAGCTGCAAAGCCCGGCCGCACCGAACAGGCCAAGGATGAGGCCCGACATGCCGAAGTTCTGCATGGCGTGCGGGATGCCGGTCCGCCAAGGCTCCACCATCAGCGGCGGTATGGACATCAGTAGGCAAAGGTTCTGCCAGACGAGAACCGACCACCGGAACAGCCTGTCGTTCCGCCAGGCGAAATCCAACGCTTCGAGCCTTCCCATGTCTGCCAGGTTGGCCGGCTCGTTGAAGTATTTCAGCTCTGCAAGAGCTTCCTCCATCGTCTCGCACGCTTTGACGATCCGGCCGGTGTTTACGGGCTGCTCTACGGCGGCCAGGGCTGTGGCGATTGCGTCGTCGATCCTGTCCTGGTCGACGTGGGGCGGTCTGGCCATGGTGTGCTCCTTTGAGGGGACATCAGGGTCCGCCGCAGTGGTGCGGCATGGCAGGCACAAATGTTGAAGCCAAGGTTCAGGGTGCGCCGGGCTCAGCAAGCGCGGCGGCCATCAACTCGCGCAGCGTTTCCGGCATGACGATCTGCCACTTTTCACGCGGTGAGCAGCGCACCCACAACTTGCCGTCTTTCCGTCTGTAGAACATCGTGTGACCTCCTTGCGGTTCAGGATGGTTCAAGCGCACCATCGCGAGAACTCGATCCGACGGGTCTTCAGCGCCGATGCGGCACAGGCCGCAGGATCAGCACACGTGCCTTCGGAAATCGCTTTCAAGACAGCAACGTGGAGATGGTCCTCCGCACGGTGGGCGGCTTCATCGTCCGACGCCAGAAGCCGGATGCGTTCGACTTGCGCCTCGATTTCTTCAACGGTCATGATCAAACCTTTCGCAGGTGGGCTTATACGTGCATCACGGTCGGCGGGTGAAATGTCGTTCATGGCCGCGCGTCCGTGGCGGCGGCACTGCGGTCCGCTTGCGCCACGGCATCCTTGGCCGCCTTCAGCGTGAGCAGCTTGGTCGAGGCGATGGCCGCCGCGGCGGTCGGGTGAATGCGGCTCCTGGCGCCCTGCATGACAACGAGCGGCCTCAGCCGCCAGCCGAGCGGGTTGCCGAAACGGTCGCGGAACAGCGCCACGAACGCCACGGCCCCGGTGCCGGGCGGCGTCAGCCGGTCGATTCGGAAGCTGTCGGCGTGCACGCGCACGACCGCGTAGGCCGGTGCCTGGCCCATGGTGGATCTCCTGGGTTGGAGGGGGTGCCGGTCTGGCGCCGCTGGCCCTTCCGGCGGCGCTGCCGGCTGCTCTGGCCTCAGCCGGTGACGATCATGCCGGCCTGCTGCGCGTCGCGGGCGTAGGCGCTGAGCGGCTTCCTGGCCGTGAAGTGCAGGTCCCGCTCGACGCGTAGCCCGAGCCGGCCGCGGACCATCGCGATCCCGCTGAGGTACACCGGGCCAGTCTCAGGCTGACCGAGGCCGAGATCGCACAATCCCCAAGCAACTTCAGGAAAACCTGGGTTGATATGAACAATCAGCCAAGTACAGGCGGCATCCGGCGTGAACAACTTCACCACGGGAACAGGGTCGTAGTCTTCGTCCGTGTTGTGCTGGGCACCGTTGGCGAGCAGTTGCGCGCGCTGCTCCGGCGTGATGAGCACGGTCATGATGGTCTCCATCAGGGAAGGGTGGAATGCCGCCGGTCCCGCGGACAAGGCCGGCGGCGGTCGCAGGCGAGGGGCAGCGCCCGGCGCGCGGGTGCCGAAGCGCGTCCAGCAGGGCGCGGGCGTCCTGCCAAGGATGGGCGTCGCCGTGGCCCGTCCGCGCGGACCACGCGACCAAGGCGGCAAGGGCGGCACGGAGCTGGGGCGCCGCCACGATCAGCCGCGCGTGGGCGATGTCGTCCTCGTCCAGCAGATCGACGACGCTCCCGTCCGGCGCTTCCCACACAAGGTGGCCGGGGATCAGGCATACGGTGCGCCCGGCGGGGCCGTCCTCGCGGTCGATGATCGGCAGCGGCCCGCTCTCTCCCGCCCGCAGCCACAGGCGGGCGATGCTCAGGAGGCGCTCACGGCGCCGCTCCTGCGCCAGGGCCGGGCACGCCCGGCACGTTGGACACCTCGGCCCCGGCGGCGTGGTAGAGGGCCGCGACGTGTACCAGAGGGGCGTCCGACAGGGAGTGCCACGGCTGGGGGTCGGGCGGCTTGCCGACCGCGACGGTTGGCCCCTCCACCACGACGGCGTAGAGCCGCCGGAACGGCGCCGCGCGGCAGTCGATCACCGGCAGGCCCGCGGCGAGGCAGGCGGCCCTGATCGCCGCGCACGGGAAGCCGCTGGCGCGGGCGCCCGGCGCGAAGTGGAGGACGGCGCCGTTGGGGCCGAGGAAGAGGTGCCCGCCCTCGACCGCGAGCGCCTGCCGGACGTAGCTGGCCTGCGTGGTGGCCCGCGCTTGTGCGTATGCGTCCATCATGCTGCCTCCGCCACGGGTGCGGCACCTGGGGTGAGGTTCTCGGCGGCGTCGGTGTCGCCGTCGCCGCACGCGCCAGCGGCGTCCTGGCGCACGGCGTAGGCGGGATGGAAGGCGAGCAGGTAGTCCGCAATGCGCTGGGCATCGGCTGCGGCGCGGAACACCTCCTTGCGGTCGGAACGCAGCCGGTCTATCCAGAACGAGATATAGGCCACGCTGTTGGGGAAGTCGCACTGTATTGACAGCTCGGCGCAGATGTATGACATGGCCATTTCCACACGCACCTCTTCCCGCGCATAGTCATGCGAGCCGAAAGCGTTGCGCAGACTGCGGTTCAGCCTTGCTTCACTGCCAGACCAATGTGAAAGTTCATGTAGGATGGTGCTGCTCCACCCTGCTGCGCTGTGAAACGCTTGCCTTGGCGGCATTTGTATATGATCGGTGCTTGGCGAGTAGAACGCCCGGTCGCCGCCGACCCGCACCGCCGCGCCGCTGTTCGCGACGATGGTCTCGGCCGCCTCCGGTGTGCGCCATGGCGCTTCGGTTAGCGTGGGCGGCACGAAGTCCGGCACATGGTCCATCTGGCTGGCGTGGAACAAGGCAAAGGCGCGCAACATGGGAATGCGCCGCGTGGCCTCCTCGCCGCTGCCAGCCTCGGCGCTGTTCGGCGCTTCCACGCGCTTGAAGAAGAACGCCGTCGTGCTGCGCTCGCCCTTCCTCACCTGCCATCCGCGCCCGGCAGCCTGCTTGTAGGTACACCAGCGCGGGTCGCCGCTGTTGAAGGCCAAGGGCGACATGCCGAGCAGCAGCGTGTTGATTCCCTTGTAGCGGGCGCCTGTCGTCGCGTTCTGCGGCATGCCCGGCCCTGCGGCCTTGTCCGGGTCCCACGGCTTGCGCCAGGGCAGGGTGCCCGCTTCGAGCGCCGCGATCACCTGTTCGGTGACGGCGGCGTAGTGGTCGCGGGGGCCGTCGTGCTTGCTGCCGCCGCGTGGGGTGGAGTGCTTGGCCATCAGGGGGTGCTCCTCTTTGAACACCCCCCGCGCGCCGCGGCCCGGCCGGCGGGGCAAGGGCGCGCGGCACGCGCGGGCCTTTAGGCCCTTGCCCTTGCGGCGGCGGACGGGGTGCGGCAGCCGTCCCGCATCCCGCTCTGCTTTCTCGTTCGCCCTTGCCGTGGCTGCCTGCTCGCCACGCTTCCGTCAGCCCTCGCCCGCTTGTGCCGCCTTCTGCCGGACAGGGATCCCGGTCTGCCCTCGGCCTCTCCCCGCGAGCGCGGAACGGACGAACCGCCGAGGCAAGGTCAGGACTGCCGCCGTCGACACGCTAAGCGAAGTCCATGAACTCGCGCGCATCGCCGGAAGCACCGTTCAGCATTGGTGATCCGGGTTTGCTGGTATTCCAGTGAGGCGAGAGCGTAGTGCACCTCTTCACTTTTCCGCCTCTTTGCTTGACGGCCGGCCCAAGGCAACACGGAGAAGGATGTAAAAAGCTGAGGCAAAGAACCCCGCCAAGGCGAAGAACGGCCACACCATGGTCAAGCCCTGCCAAATCATTGATCGCGTCTCGGCAGAGCCGAACAACTCCCAAACGCAGTAGGCGAGGCCAGCGCAGAGCACGCCGAGTATACTTGAGGTCAAGAACATCCTTTTCTACCCCTCTATTGAGAAGTGTGTTGATCCGGTCGGGTGGACTGGCCCGGCCCTCGCTGACGCAAAGGCGCTCGGACGGTCGCCGGGGCAACCACCTGGGCCAGCCCGCCTGACCGGAAGCGGCGGGATCTGCGATGCCGCCGCCGGGCGGACCAGCTCAGTGCTGGGACGTGCCGACGGCCGGCGGTGGCGCTGCATTTCGGGTGGGCGGCCAGAGATAGGCCGAGCTGCTGAGCAGGATGATGATCGTGCTCGCCGCGATGGCAGCGATCCACTTGGTTTGCGCGTCCGTCCGCTCGGCGATCATGCGCCCGAGGCGATCCTCCAGGGACTTGGACTGCGTGCTCATGCGGTCCTCGAACGCGGCGAACCGTGTGTCCAGGTCGGCCTTGGTCGCCAGCGCCGACAGGTCCGGCACCGAGGCCTCGGCCGCCTCGCGGGCGCGCTCCTCCGGCACGTGCAGGTCGGTGAGCACGCGGTAAAGCGGCAGGTTGATCGTCGTTGCGGCCATGATGCTGTCCTCACAATGGGCGAGCAGGAGGGGGTGTTGCAAGGGCGCCGTGCGGCGGCCCGTTTCGGCGGCAGCCCCGCCGGTCAACTTCAAAACGGGACGTCGGCCTCGTTGATCCCGAGCGGCGGCGGCACGTGGCCCGGCGTGTGCAGCCGGAAGCCGTCGCAGCCGTGGCGGTCGCACATCAGGATGCCGACCGCCGCGGCGGCTTGGCGCGACACGAAGCGGTACGGGTGCGTGCTTTCCAGGATGTAGCTCGTGCCGACCACCCCGGGGTGGCCTTCCTCGTCCGCCACCTGCAGGATCAGCGTGGTAAGCACCGGGCGCGGCGGGACGGCGGCAACAGGCTCGGTCATCGGCGTTCTCCTTTCTATGTTCCCTTGAACGCCTCCCCAAGCGCCGCAGCCCGGCCGCCGGGGCAAGGGCAAGGGCCTGCGGCAGCCCTTGCCGTTCTCTTCATCAGCGTTCCCCGGTTGTCCCCGCCTCCGGTTCACCCTCGCTGTGTTTCCTCGCTTCCGGCTTCGCCCATCGCCAGCAGCATCCCGAGCGTGACCAGCGGCCTGTTCCGCCTCGGTCCGCGGGGCGCCCGCCTCGTGCGTGCGCTGAACGGGATGCCCATGCGGATCGCGTGCTTGCTGACCACGGCCACGTCCCGGTCCAGCGCGGTGCTGAGATCGGTGAGCGAAACGTCGTGGCGGTGCGCGACGCGGATCGCACGCTCCTCGTCCTCGCTGAACGCCCGCATGAAGCCGTGCTGCAACCTGAGCGACCACGCCTTGGCGTAGACGCCGGCCTTCGGGCGGCCGAGCCGCCGCGCCAGCTCCGGCGTCGGCACCGTGCCGTAGTCCCGGCGCAGCACGGCAATGTCCTCCGCGGTCCAGGACGGCTCCGTGCGCCAGCCGTTCGGCCTGGCGTGCGTGCCCTGCAACTCCAGTTCGCCCGCGCGCCAGGCGATGGAG
Source organism: uncultured Acetobacteraceae bacterium (assembly GCA_964247405.1). Taxonomy (GTDB): domain Bacteria; phylum Pseudomonadota; class Alphaproteobacteria; order Acetobacterales; family Acetobacteraceae; genus CAHJXG01. Next base: position 937 of record CAXTUQ010000181.1, on the reverse strand, counting down.
GTGCGGCTCCGCCCCAGGCGGCTCCGCAGCGGCGTGAGGCTCTTGTCGTGCGCGTAGGCGTCGCGCAGCAGGTCGTCCTCTTCGGGCAGCCAAGGCCGGCCCCACCCCCTTTCATGTCCAAGCCGGCGCAGGCTCTGCCCGACGGTGTTGCCGGAGCGGCGCGGGAACCCTTCCCCATGCAGCCGGTCGGCAACCACGGCGTAGCGCAGGCCGGCCTCGGCCAGTTCGAGCGCCCGCTGCTGCTCGACGCCGGACCAGCCGCGCGGGCCGTTCGCGTGCCGGATGTCAAGCCGCGACGCGACGGTCGCGATGCCCGACGCCGGCCGGCCGATCAGCACGCCGAGTTGGGCCACCGGCACGTTCTGGGCATAGCCCGCCCGGATTTGCGCGATTTCCCAGGCTGTGTAGGGCGGCGCGTTCGGCTCGCTCAATCCGAGCAGGCCGGCCCGGGCATACACGGCGCCGCAGGACCGGCCCAGCGCCGCCGCAACCATGCTGGTCGCCTCGTGGCCGTAGTGCCCGGCCAGGTAGGCGTCGTCGGTCGCGGTCCAGGGCCGGCTGCTGTTGCGGCGCAGGCCGAGGTCGCGGACCCTGGTGCTGACCGCCGCCAGCGTGCGGCCCAGGGCGTCGGCGACCTCCTGCAGGTCCTCGTCGGCTGCGAAGCGCCGCCGCAGGTCGTCGATGTCCTCCGGCAGCCAGGCGTCCTCGCGGAAGGCCACCTCGCGCAGCGCAAGCCCCGGGCCGTCCCGGGCCGGCGCCGGGCAAGGCACCAGCTCCACCAGGTCAAAGGCGAGGTCCCGCATCATGCCAGCCCCACCACGTTCGCGTCCGACGCCCGCAGCCGCAGCCGCGCCGACAGGCGGGCGATCCGCGCCTCGCCCCGCGGCATGGTGTCCACCGCCCCGGCCGCGGCCAGCAGGTCCAGCGCGCCGTGCAC
>CAXTUQ010000180.1:0-9912 GCA_964247405.1 uncultured Acetobacteraceae bacterium | reverse complement strand
GCGCGGGCATGTCACCGGCAGCTTCTTCCACGTCATTGCCCCGACAGCCTGACCGCCAGGCATCACGGATCGTACGCCCTGGGCAACCCACCGGAAGACCCTGCGTTCTGCCTTTATCATCCAAGGAGAAACGGCGATGGCGGCTTCAGATGCTTTCAACGATGCAGCACAGGATGCCAAGGAGCAGATCGCGCAGCTCCGCTCCCAGGTGCAGACCCTGATGGCTGAGCGGGTGACGCCGGCGCTCGCCAACGCCGCCGGGACCGCCGAGGACTATGCAAGGCAGGCCCGGGACATGGCCTCCGACCAGACGGAGATGCTGTCCGACCATGTGCGTGAGTCGCCCATCGTGGCCATCCTGATTGCGGCCGGCGCGGGCTATCTGCTCGGCCGCATCGCACGTTAACGCGATGCGTACCGTCGAGCTTGCCAAAGTCGCGGCCTCGGCGGAGGCGCTCCGCCTGCGCCGGGTCGCTGTCCGCCAGGGCAGGCGTGCGATCTACGGCGTCGCCGCCGCGGTGTTCGGGATCGCCGTTTTCGTGCTGCTGCATGTGGTGGCCTACAACGCCATGGTGCCGGCGATTTCGCCTTTGATCGCCAGCATTATCCTTTTGGCAGTTGACCTGATCCTGGCGGCAATCCTTGGTTACCTTGCGCTCAGCAACAAGCCGGACTCGGTTGAGGACGAGGCGAAGATGATCCGCCAGCAAGCTATCGTCGAATTGCGGAAGTCGATGACCATGGTGGCGTTGGCGGGCGAGGCGGCGAGCCTGATGGTGCGGCGCCCCCGCAACGTCACGGTCGTGAAGCCGCGCGGCACTGTGCGGCTTGCCGGCGAGTTGGCATCACGTTTGATGGCGCGGAGATAGGCTGCGGGATATCGGGCCGGGTATCGTACATGGGAGACCCGACCTTTGATGCTTAAAGCCGACCCGCCCATCGTCGTCCGTCAGCAAGGGCGGATTGGCCGTTTGACAATCAACCGGCCGAAGGCTCTCAACGCGATTGACCACGCCATGGTGCGGAGCCTGCACGACACGCTCGACACCTGGCGGGATGATCCAGCCATCGAGGCTGTTGTCATCGAAGGCGTAGGAGGCCGGGCATTCTGTGCCGGGGGCGACATCCGCTGGGTCCGCGACATGGCGTTGACTGGACGGTATGCCGAGGTCGAGGCGTTCTTCGCTGACGAGTACGCGCTGAACGCGGCAATCGCACACTATCCGAAGCCTTATGTCGCGCTGATCGACGGTGTGTGCATGGGCGGCGGCATGGGCCTGTCCATCCATGCCAGCGCGCGTGTCGTGACGGATGCGGCTGTGTTGGCCATGCCGGAAACCGGCATCGGCTTCTTTCCCGACGTGGGTGCAAGCTTCTTCTTGCCGAGACTGCCGGGGCACCATGGCATGTTCCTGGCGCTGACCGGCACCCGGGTTCAAGGGGCCGAAGCTATCGGTTTGGGCCTTGCGACTCACTACGCCGCGCGTGACCAGGTCGCAACGCTCGCGGATGAAATAGCTGAGGGTGGGATGGCGGCCCTGGTCCATGCAATACGGCCCTTGCCGACCGACGCAAATTCCGAGCATGCGGAGGTCATTGCCTGTTTTGGTGCCGACACCGTGGCAGGCATCCTGGAGCGCCTGGCAAATCTGGAAAGCGCGCCTGCACAGGACACCTTGAACATATTGCGGTCGAGGTCGCCAACCGCTCTGTTGCGGGCGTTCGAGTTGATGCGGCTCGGCGCAGGCCGCACGCTCGATCAATGCTTGGGAATGGAGCTTGTGCTGACCCGGCACGCCGTCCGGCACCCCGACTTTGCCGAAGGAGTGCGCGCGATGGTCATTGACAAGGACCGGTATCCACGCTGGTCCCCGGCTAGGATCGAGGACGTTCCGTTCGATGAGGTCAAGGCGTTGTTCCGTCAGCTAAAGCATGACCGTATCAGGTGGACCCACCTGATCGGTAAACATGCTCGTAAAAACAAAAGCTAGAGCGGGGCCGGTGCATCTATCTGCACCGGTCACGCTCTAGGCACCGGCTGAAACCCAGCGGCGGGTGGGATCAACGGTCCCACCCCCCGTTGCTCCCCGTCAGGCGGCGCGGCTCATGTGGATCGCCTTCCAAACCTTTTCCGGCGTGGCGGGCATGTCGATGCTCTTCACCCCAGTGTCGGACAACGCATCGACAATCGCGTTGATCACTGCGGGCGGGCTGCCCACGGCGCCGGCCTCCCCGGCGCCCTTGACCCCCAGCGGGTTGGTGGCGCAGGGCACCTCGATCAGATCCACCTCGATGTCCGGCAGGTCGGCCGCACGGGGCAGGGCGTAATCCATGAAGCTGCCCGACAGCAACTGACCGGATTGCGGGTCATAACTCGTCCGCTCCAGCACGGCTTGGCCGAATCCCTGGGCAACGCCGCCGTGCACCTGGCCGCGCACGATCATCGGGTTCACCGCCTTACCCACGTCGTCGCACACGATGTAGCGCAGCACGCTGATCATTCCGGTGTCGGGATCGATCTCCACCTCGGCCATATGGCAGCCGTTCGGGAAGGTGTGGACGTCGATCTGGGCAATCTCGGCCGCGTCAAGCGTCGTTGCCGGCTGGCCGCTGGCCGCCCGGGCGCGCTGCGCCGCGGCGAGCTGCAGGATGTCCATGCCGCGGTCGGTGCCGGCGACGCTGAACCGGCCGGCCGAGAACTCGATGTCGGACACGGCGGCTTCCAACGCCTCGGACGCCGCCTGCTTGCCCTTCTCGATGACGCTCGCCGCGGTCACGAGGATGGCCTGGCCTTCCGAATACAGGCTGCGCGCCCCGCCGGTGCCGCCGCCGGTCGGGATGGTGTCGGTGTCGCCCTGCTTGATCCGCACCTTGTCCCCGTCGATGCCGAGCTGATCGACCGTGAGCTGGACATAGGCGGTTTCGTGCCCTTGCCCGCTGCTTTGCGTGCCGACGAACACATCGACGAAGCCGTCATCGGCGAAACGGATCTCCGCCCGCTCGCTCGGCGAGCCGCCGGTCGCTTCCAGGTAGTATGACATGCCGATGCCGCGCTTCATGCCGCGCCGCGCGCTGCCCGCGCGCCGCCCCTCGAAGCCTGCCCAGTCGATCTTCTCCAGCGCCGCGTCCAGCACGCGCTGGAAGTCGCCGCTGTCATAGGTCTGCTTCATTGCGGTCACGTATGGCATGGCGCTCGGCGCCACCATGTTGCGGCGGCGAAGCTCGATCCGGTCGATCCCAACCTCGGCAGCGGCCGCGTCGATCAGGCGCTCAACCACGTAGTTGCTTTCCGGCCGCCCGGCGCCGCGGTACGCGTCCACCGGAACCGTGTGGGTGAACACGCCGAGCACGTTCACGTAGATGGCCTGGAACTTGTAAACGCTGGCCAGCACCTTGGTGCCCGCCATCGTCGGAATGAACGGGGCGAAGTTGGACAGGTAGGCGCCCATGTTCGCCACGTTGCGGGTGCGCAGCGCCAGGAAGTTCCCGTCCTCGTCGAGCGCGATCTCGCCTTGGGTGATGTTGTCGCGGCCGTGGGTGTCCGACAGGAACGCCTCGCTCCGCTCGCTGGCCCACTTCACCGGGCGGCCGAGACGGCGGGCCGCGTAGCAGGTGAGCGCCTGCTCGGCATACAGGAACAGCTTCATGCCGAAGCCGCCGCCGACATCGGGGGTCACGATGCGGAATCGGTCCTCCGGCACGTTGAACACCGCCTGGGCCAGCATGGACTTGAGCGGCCAGCCGCCCTGCGTGTTGGTGTAGAGCGTCCAGCGATCGGTTGCCGCGTCATAGTCGGCCACCGCCGCCCGGGCTTCCATGGAGGCCACGACGACGCGGTTGTTCACCACGGTCAGCCGGGTAACGTGCGCCGCCTCCGCGAACAACGCCTCGGTGCGCTCCTTCTCGCCGGGTTCCCAGTCGAAGCACACGTTGCCCGGCGCTTGCGGCCAGACTGCCGGGGCGTCGCCGTCCAGGGTCGCCCCCAGGTCGGTGCTGCTGGGCAGGATGTCATAATCCACCATGATGGCCTCGGCGGCGTCCCGGGCCGCCTGGTGGGTTTCCGCCACGATGAAGGCCACGGGGTCACCGACATGGCGCACCTCGCCGTCGGCCAGCAGCGGATGGGGCACCTCGGCGCGGGAGGAACCGTCACGGTTCTTCAACGGGATGAGGCAGGGCAAGCCGCCGATGCCGTCCGCCTTCAGGTCCGCCCCGGTGTAGATCGCGAGCACGCCGGGCAAACCGGCCGCCGCCGCGGTGTCAACCGAGAGGATGCGCGCCGCCGCGTGCGGGCTGCGCAAGACGATGCCGAACGCCTCGTTCGCTAGCGTGATGTCGTCGGTGTAGCGCCCGTTGCCGATCAGCAGCCGAGGGTCTTCCACGCGCCGTACCGGCTGGGCCATACCGAATTTTGTCATGCTTGCGTTTCCTCGCTGTTGTCCGGGCTGAGCTATGAGATGCGGTTGGGAGACGAAAGGCCAAGGGGGGCCTAATGCACGCGCTCCAGCGTCTTGCCGGACTTCCTGCCGAACCGGGCCTTCGTCCACTCCCGCAATCCCTGGAAGGTGACATACAGCATCGGGATCAGGAAGATGCCGAACATGCTGGCCGCGATCATGCCTGCGAACACCGGGGTGCCCACTGCACGACGGCTGACCTGCGCCGCGCCGTTCGCCACCACGAGCGGCAGCAGGCCGAGGACCAGGGCGATCGAGGTCATGATCACGGCGCGGAACCGGGCACGGGCGCCGAGCCGTGCCGCGTCGACGATCGGCTTGCCCTCCTCCCGCTGCTCCTTGGCGAACTCCACGATCAGGATGCCGTTCTTCGCCGCAATCGCGATCAGCACGACCAACCCGATTTGCGCATAAAGGTCGAGCGCCAACCCCGTCACCCACAGCCCCACGAAGGACCCCAGGATGCCGACGCTGACCGAAAGCAGCACCGGTATGGGAATCACCCAGCTTTCATACAGCGCCACGAGGAACAGGTAGGCGAACAGGATCGCCAGGCCCAGGATCTGGCCGGTCTGCCCCGAGGCGGACTTTTCCTGGAACGCCGTCCCGGTCCACTCGTAGCTGTATCCGGCCGGCAAGGTCTTGTCGCTGATCTGCTCCATCGCCGCCAGCGCGTCGCCCGAGGACACGCCCGCCTTCGGCGTGCCGTTCACGGTGATCGAGCGGTAGTTGTTGTAGCGGCTGATGGTCTGCGGCCCCAGCACGATCCGCGCATCGGCAATGGAGCGCAGCGGCACCATGGTGTTCTGCTTGTTGCGGATATAGATGCGCCAGATTGCCGGGATGTCGGTCCGGTCCGCGGCATCGCCCTGGATGTTCACCTGCCACGTTCGGCCGAACAGGTTGAAGTCGTTGACGTAGATGCCGCCCAAGGTGCCTTGCAGCGAGGTGAACACGTCGCTGATCGACAGGCCCAGCGCCTGCGCCTTTTCCCGGTCGATGTCGAGGTAGATGCTGGGCGTTGTCGGGCTGAAGGTGCTGAACACCCGGGCAAGCTTCGGGTCCTGGTTCGCCGACGCGAGCAGGCCGTTCAGCACGGTGCCCATCTCGGCGGGTTCCCGTCCTTCAAGGTTCTGCAACTGGTACTCGAACCCGCCGCTGGTCGAGAGGCCGATGATCGGCGGCAGGTTGAACGGGAAGATCGTGGCCGACCGGATCTGCTGCACGCCGGCGAACACCCGGCCGATCAGCGCCTGCACCTTGTCAGCCGCCGCCTTGCGGTCGCCGAACGGCTTCATGCGCAGCACCAGGAACGCCGCGTTGGACTGGTTGCCGCCGTCGAGCAGGGAGAAGCCGACGATGGCCAGCACGTTCTGGATTTGCGGGATGTCCTTGACCACCGCTTCCACCCGCTCCACCACGCCGCGGGTGCGGGTCACGCTGGCGCCGTCGGGCAATTGCACGGCGACGAAGAACGCGCCCTGGTCCTCGTCGGGCAGGAATCCGGTCGGCGTGCGCAGGTTCAGCGCGAAAATGCCTCCGCCGCACAGCAGCACGATCAGCAGGCCGAGGATGCTGACCCGCAGCAGCCGCGTGACGATCCCGGCGTAGCCGTCCCGCACCCAGTCGATGCCGCGCCCGATCCGGCCGAGGATGCCGCGCCTTGGCCCGCCGTGCCGCAGGAACACGCCGCACAGCGCCGGGGACAGGGTGAGCGCGTTGATCGCCGAGATCAGCACCGACACGCTGATGGTCACGGCGAACTGGCGGAACAGCGTGCCGGAGATGCCGGGGATGAACCCGATGGGCACGAACACCGACAGCAGCACGAGCGTGATGGCGATGATCGGCGCGGTGATCTGCGCCATCGCCTTTTTCGTCGCGTCTTTCGGGGAAAGGTCCGGCTCCTCCTCCATCACGCGCTCGACGTTCTCCACCACGACAATGGCGTCATCGACCACGATGCCGATGGCCAGCACCAGCGCCAGGAGCGACACGGTGTTCGCGGAGTAGCCGAGCGCCAGCAGCACGGCGAAGGTGCCGATCAAGCTGACCGGCACGGCGATGGTTGGGATGATGGTCGCGCGGATGTTGCCCAGGAACAGGAACACCACGACCACCACCAGCGCAAACGCCTCAAGCAGCGTGTTCTTCACTTCGGTGATCGTGTCGGACACGAAGGTCGAACTGTTGTAGAACACCTGCGACTTGAGGCCCTCGGGGTAGCGCTTGGACAGGTCGTCGAGCGCCGCCTGCACCCGGTCGGCGGTCCGCACCGCGTTGGCGCCGGGAGCGAGGTACACGCCGAGCGTGACCGCCGGGTTGCCGTTCAGCCGGCTTTCGCTGTCCTGGGTCGCGGCGCCCAGCTCCACCCGCGCCACGTCGCGCACCCGGAGCACGGAGCCGTCGGGATTGGCGCGGAGCAGGATGTCGCCGAACTCCTCCGGCGTCGTGAGGCGTCCCTTGGTCTGCAGGTTGATCTGGAACTGCGTGTCGTCGCTGGTCGGGCGCGCGCCCACCCGGCCGACCGGGGCCTGCACGTTCTGCTGCTGGATCGCCAGGATGATGTCGCTCGGCGCCAGGTTGAGGCTGACCATCCGGCTGGTGTCGAACCAGATGCGCATGGAGTAGTCGAGCGCCCCGAACAACGTGGCCGACCCCACGCCGTTCACCCGGGACAGGCGGTCGAGCACGTTGATCGTCACGTAGTTCGAGATGAACAGCGGGTCCTGCTTCGCCCCTTCGCTGGAGAATGCCAGGAACTCCAGGATCGCCGAGGACCGCTTCTGCACGGTGACGCCTTGGCGCTGCACCTCCGCCGGCAAGCGGGACAGCGCCGCCTGCACGCGGTTGTTGACGTTGACGGTGTTGATGTCCGGGTTCGTTCCCAGCGCGAACGACACCGTCAGCCCATAGCTCCCGTCATTGGCGGAGTTGGACTTCATGTAGATCATCTGGTCGGCGCCGTTGACCTGGGCCTCCAAAGGCTGGGCCACCGTCGCCTCCACCACCGACGCGGAGGCGCCGGGGTAGCGGGTCGTGACCTGCACCTGCGGCGGCACCACGTCCGGGAACTGGCTGACGGGGATCACGGTCATCGCGATCAGCCCGGCGATCACCGTGATGATCGCGATGACAATGGCAAGCCGCGGCCGGTCGACGAAGGTTGCGGAGATCATGGCGGCTCAGGTCCGCGGTGCCGACGCGGGGAGCGTCGGACCGGTGCTGGCTGGGCCAGGGGCCACGGTGATGCCGGGTCTCACGCGCTGCACGCCATCCACCACCACCGTCTCCCCTTCCTTCAGCCCGGCCGAGATCACTGCGAGGCCTGGGGTGCTCTGGCCCAATTGGAGCCGGCGCTGTTCCACCTTGTCGCCGTCGCCCACAACCCAGACGTAGTTGCCTTGCTGGTCCGACAGGATGGCGCTGCGTGGGATCACGATCTGATCAACCGGCTCCACACCTTCCAGCGCCACCGTCACGAATTCCCCATCCGAAAGCTCCCGGTCTCCGGCCTCGCCGGCCTTCGATCCCGGCCGCAGCGGGTTCGGGATACGCCCGCGCAACGTCAGGGTATCGGTGTTGGCCGCCACCGTCGGATCGACGTAGTCAAGCTTGCCGGCCTGGTCATACAGCTTGCCGTTGGGCAACCGGAGCTTGATCGTCACCGCGCTGAACCCGCCCTTGTCCCCGTAGCGGTCCCGCAGATCGACGGCGGCCCGGACGGAAACGGGGAACAGCACGTACATCGGGTTCTGGCTCACGATGGTCGCGAGCACGCCGGAGCTTGGGCTGACGACGTTGCCCTCGGTCACGGTGGTGCGGCTGATCTTGCCGTCGATCGGCGCCTTGATCTCGGTGTAGTCGAGGTTGGTCTGCGCCAGCCGCAGTTGCGCCTGCGCGTTGGACAGCTGTGCCGCCTGGCTTCGCTGAGTCGCCTGGGCGTCATCCACCAGGCTTCGCTGGCCCGCCGGCGTGTTCAGCAGCGCCTGGGCCCGGCCGAGGGTCAAGCTGCTGCCTTGCAGCACGGCCTGGGCCTGCGCGACGGAGGCGGCCGCGGCAGCCACCTGCGCCTCGAACGGCGCCCGTTCCAGCTTGTACAGCACGTCGCCCGTATGCACCTCCGCGCCTTCGGTGAAGTGGCGCTCCTGCAGGAAGGCCGTCACGCGGGCGACCAGGTCGACGCGGTCGATTGCTTGGATGCGGCCGACGAACTCGCTGGTCTCGGTCACAGGCTGCTTCTTCGCCTGCGTGACGCCGACGGCGGGCGGCCCTCCGGGGCCGGGCTGCGCCAGGGCGGGGCCGGCAAAAGCGAGCAGGACGAGCGCCAGCGGCGCGAGGAGGCGATGGAACATCGGCGTCACTTTCGCAGTACGGGCGCTGCGGGTCCAGCAAAGGCGGCGCTCCGCAATGTCAGCTTTTCGCCAGTGCAGCACATCCCGCTGAACCTTGCACGTTTGGCGGCGTCGTCCCACCCCGGCCAACTGGGGAGGCTGCCGCCGCGCCGGACGGTTGATGGCGCCTTTGGTTTGGTCCAAGGAAGGTGGCGGCGCGGATGGCGTGTCCTGAAGCGCCGGCATGGGCGTCGGCAAGGGGCTGCGAACCCCGGCACGCGCCAGGCGCTATGTCCCCAAAGGAGAGTGACCATGGCGCGCGACGACATCTTGGAACCGATCCGGACCCGGGCTTACCTGTTGTGGGAGCAGGCCGGCCGTCCCGAAGGCGGCGACCTGGAATTCTGGGAACGTGCCCGGCAGGAGATTGAGGCGGAACAGGCCGCAAAAGAAACCGACCTGCCCGACCCGGCGGCCGGGGCCAAGGAGCAACCTTTGTGACCGACGATTTTGGGACCGACACCCCGCCCGACCGATTGGCGTCGCATCCCAAAAGCCCCTTCTACGATGCAGCCCTGCTCGAGCGCGGCGTGGGCGTCCGGTTCAAGGGCGTGGAAAAGAACAACGTGGACGAGTACTGCGTCAGCGAGGGCTGGGTGCGCCTCACCGTCGGCAAGGCCGTGGACCGCACGGGCGCGCCGATGACGATGAAGCTGATGGGGCCGGTGGAGGTGTATTTCCGGGACGTCGCCAAGGGCGGGGCGTAATCCGTCGCGTCGGCCGGACGGCGCTGCGTCAGGCGTGTTTGCGGCAAAATCCCTCCGCATCCAGCGTGCGGAAGTCCGCCATCGCCGCGCCGATCCGCCCGTGCGGCCAGTCCCACCAGGCGATCCGCAGCAAATCCGCGATCACGGCGTCGGAGAACCGCATGCGCAGCACGCGGCCCGGGTTGCCGACGACGACTGCAAACGGCGGCACGTCCTTCGTGACAATTGCCCCGGCGCCCACGGCCGCCCCCGTGCCGACCGTGACACCCGGCAGCACGCCCGCGCCATGGCCGATCCACACGTCATGCCCAAGCGTCACCGGGCTGCTTCGGCGCCAGTTGAAGAACCCGGGGT
>CAXTUQ010000179.1:0-9919 GCA_964247405.1 uncultured Acetobacteraceae bacterium | reverse complement strand
GCCGACCAGCATGGGATAGGGCATGCCGTTGGCGTGCAACCACCTCGTGCGCGCGGCGCGGCTTTGCAGCGGCGCGTTGGTGAAGACGACCACCGTGGCCTCCCTGGCGATCCGCCGGAGCGCCTCGACGGCGCCGGGCGCGACCTGCCGCGAGCCGCGCTGGCGGCGTTGGACGGAGCCGGGCGGATCGGGGGATTGCGCGTGGCCTGGGCGGCGGCGTCGCGGCCTTGGGACATCCCGGACCTGGTCCGGCTCGGCAGCGATGCGGCCCGTGCCCGTCATGCACTCGCCGCTCGCGTGCGGGCCATCGGTCGGCTATAGCCCAGCGCATGGACGCTTTGAAACCCGCCCGCAACTATCCCATCATGTCGAACCCGCAGGCGCAGCCGCGCTACGTCGGCATCCCGACCTTCTTCCGCGCCCCGCACACCCAGGACCTTTCAACGGTCGACATCGGCCTGATCGGCGTGCCGTTCGACGGCGGCGTCACCAACCGCCCCGGCGCCCGGCATGGCCCGCGCGAGGTGCGCAACCAGTCCAGCCTGCTCCGCCCCATCAATACCGCGACCGGCGCGCAGCCGTTCCACGACCTGCGCATCCGCGACCTCGGCGATTGCTGGATCGAGGAGCCGTACAACCTGGCCGGCGCGCTGGCGGAGATCGAGGCGTTCTACCGCCAGGTCGTGACCGCAGGCGTCACGCCGGTCACGGTGGGCGGCGACCATTCGATCGCCTGGCCGATCCTGCGTGCCGTCGCGGCCAGCCGTCCGGTCGGCATGGTGCATATCGACGCCCATGGCGATACCGGCGACAATTACATGGGGTCACGCATCCACCACGGCACGCCGTTCCGCCGGGCGGTGGAGGACGGGCTGCTCGATCCCAAGCGGGTCATCCAAATCGGCCTGCGCGGCACCAGCACCGTGCCGGGCAGCCTATGGGAGTTCAGCGAAAGCAGCGGCATGCGGGTGATGCCGATGGAGGAGCTGCACGACCGCGGCTGGCGCTGGGCGGTGGAGGAAGCGCGCCGGGTGGTGGGCGCCGGCCCGTGCTACCTGTCTTTCGACATCGACAGCCTTGACCCGGCCTGGGCGCCCGGCACCGGCACGCCGGAGGCCGGCGGCCTCAGCATGATCGAGGCGCAGCGCATCGTGCGCGGTTTGATGGGCCTCGACGTGGTGGCGGCGGATGTGGTGGAGGTGTCGCCGCCGTTCGACGTGGGGGGGATCACCGCGTTCCACGGCGCGTCGATGCTGTTCGAGGTGCTGTGCGTGGTTGCCGCCGCGCGGGTGGGGCGCGCCCGGTAGCATCGGCTGCCCACGGCGACACGACGATTGTAAAAACAGGTCTTGCTTGACTATTGTTCGAGCCATCCCGAGGGAGACGTTGGATGGCCCCGCAGCCCCTGCCGTCAATGTTCGACCTGACGCCGCTGAACGAGGATTACCGTGCCGACCCGCATATGCTCCTCGACGACTTGCGGACGCACTGCCCCGTGCACCATGACGAGACCTCTGGCAACCTCATCCTGACCCGTTACGCCGATGTCCGGGCGCTCGTCACGGACCGGGCCTTGTGGCGCAATCCGGCGCGTGCCGGGGAGGCGGCGCATTTGGCGAGGCGCCAGGTGGCGAACCACGTCGATGGGTTCTCCTCCACCGAGACCACCAGCATCCTGTTCCTGGACGATCCCGACCACCAACGCATCCGGCGCCCGCTCAACCGGGCGTTCTACGCGCGCATCGCCCGGTTCCGCCCCGCAATCGAGCGCATCGTTGACGAGACGTTGGCGCGCATCGACCCTGCGGCGCGCATCGACCCGGGGGCGCCCTTCGACCTGATCGCCACCTTCTGCACGCCGATCCCCGTGGACGGCATCGCGTCCATCCTGGGCGTCGACCGCAACATGCTCGATGACTTCCGCACGTGGTCGGAGGGCGTGATCCACTCCTTGAACCCGTATCGGACCGCGGAGCAGACGGCGGAGATGCAGCGGTGCGACGCGGCGCTGTCGGCCTACTTCACGGCGGCCATCGCTGCACGGCACGCCGCGCCGGGCGACGACCTGATCTCCGACATGGTGCGGCTGCAATCCGAAGGGATGCAGGTCAGCGACGCAGAGCTGCGGATCAATCTCCGCGCGCTCCTGGTCGGCGGGAACCTCACGACCACCGACCTGATCGGCAATGCAGTCCGCTTGCTGGTCCTGCACCCGCATGAACTGGCCAAGCTGCGTTCCGACCCGGGCCTGATCGCCTCGGCCGTGGAAGAGGTCCTGCGTTATGAGCCGCCCGTGGACGTCACCGGCCGGATCGCGTCGGCAGGGATGGAGGTCGGCGGCGTGGCGGTCAGCCCGGCCCAAAGCCTGACCCTGTGCCTGCGTGCCGCCAACCGCGACCCGGACGCGTTCGACGATCCGCACGCCTTCGTCATCGACCGCCGCTGCGAGCCGCACCTGGCGTTCGGCGGCGGCGCGCATATCTGCATCGGCGCGCCTTTGGCCCGGCTTGAAGCGCAAGTGGCGCTGATCAAGCTGTTTGAACGGTTCCCTGGCCTGAAGCTGGCCGATCCGGATGGAGCGCCGGCATGGCGCAGCCTGCCGTTCTTCCGGGGGCTGGAGCGGCTGATGGTCGTCGCCTGACCCTTCCGTCGTGGCTGTCCAGGCCGGCTGCTGGTGCAGACGCTGCACAGGAACAGGGTGCAGCGGCTCCAGCCAGGGCTCGTCAGCTCAGTCCGCCGCGTCCGCCACCTGCGGCTTGCCCCGCGGCTTGTGCCGCAGTTCGGCCATCTTCTCCTGCACGTGCCGGCTGAACATGTATTCGGCCGGGCGCTGCTTCGACAGGTCGATCTCCGGCGCCATCGGGCCGGTCAGCTTCGGGCCGCGCAGCACGGTCGCCATCGTCTTGAGCGGCGACTTCACCGCGTCCATCACCGCCGTGCTCTCGTATCCGGAGTGCACCATGCAGTCGGCGCACTTCTCATAATTGCCGGTGCCGTACTTGTCCCAATCCGTGCTGTCCATCAGCTCGGCGAACGTCTTGGCGTAGCCCTCTCCCAGCAGGTAGCACGGGCGCTGCCAGCCGAACACGTTGCGGGTCGGCTTTCCCCAGGGCGAGCACTGGTAGTTCTCGTTGCCCGCGAGGAAGCTCATGAACAGCGGCGACTGGGTGAACTTCCAGTTCTTGCCGCGGCCATAGGTCAGGATGTCGCGGAACAACTGCTTGGTTTTCTGCCGCGACAGGAAATGCGCCTGGTCCGGCGCGCGCTCATACGCATAGCCCGGCGAGGTCATGATCCCGTCCACGCCCATCGCCATCACGTCGTCGAAGAACCGCGCCACCCGCTCCGGCTCCGCGCCGTCGAACAGGGTGCAGTTGATGCTGACGCGGAAGCCGCGGCGCTTCGCCTCCTTGATGGCGGCCACCGCCCGGTCGTAGGTGCCGGCCTGGCTCACCGAGCGGTCATGCACCTCCCGGTCGCCGTCCAGGTGCACGTCCCAGGAGAAGTCCGGGTGCGGCGCGTACTGGTCCATCTTCTTCTCAAGCAGCAGCGCGTTGGTGCAGAGATAGATGAACTTCTTGCGCGCCAGCAGGCCCTCGACGATCTGCGGCATCTCCTTGTGCAGCAGCGGCTCGCCGCCGGCGATGGACACCACCGGGGCGCCGCACTCGTCCGCCGCCGCCAGCGCGTCCGCCACCGACAGGCGCTGGTTCAAGATCTCCGCGGGATAGTCGATCTTGCCGCAGCCGGAGCAGGCGAGGTTGCAGCGGAACAACGGCTCAAGCATCAAGACGAGCGGGTAGCGTTTGCGGCCCAGAACGTGCTGCTTGACCACGTAGGCGCCGACACGCGCAACCTGCCTCATTGGAACGGACATCGATTAAACCCCCTCGGCCTCGCTCAACTCGGCCGGAAACTTGAACTTCACGTCTTCCGCGGCGCCCGCCAGGGTGGAGACATCCACCTGGCGGAACCGCCGCAACCCATCCAGCACGCCCTGCACCAGCATCTCGGGCGCACTGGCCCCGGCGGTCAGGCCCACAGACCCGACGCCTGCGAACCAGTCGCGCTCCAGCGCCGAAGCGTCGTCGATCAGGTAGCTCGGCCTGCCCAGCTCCTGCCCGATCTCCCGCAGCCGGTTGGAGTTCGAGCTGTTCTTCGACCCCACGACCAGGATCAGGTCCACCAGCTTCGCCAGGTCGTGCACGGCTTGCTGCCGGTTCTGCGTGGCATAACAGATGTCGCGCACGTCGGGACCCACGATGGACGGGAACCGGCCCTGCAATGCGGAGATGATGCCCCGGGTGTCATCCACCGAAAGCGTCGTCTGGGTGACGTAGGCCAGCCGGTCCGGCGAGCCAACCTCCAGCGTCGCCACGTCGGCAACGGTCTGCACCAGGTGCACCTTGCCGGGGATCTGCCCGACCGTGCCCTCGACTTCCGCGTGGCCGGCATGGCCGACCAGCACGATCTCGCGCCCTCCCGCGGCGTAGCGCCGGCCTTCCGCATGGACCTTGGCGACCAATGGACAGGTCGCGTCGAACACCGGTAGCCGGCGCTCGGCCGCCAGCTCCTCCACCCGCCTGGCCACGCCGTGCGCGCTGAACACCGTCATCGAACCCGGCGGGATTTCGTCCAGCTCATCCACGAACACGGCCCCGCGGGTGCGCAGATCCTCGACCACATGCCGGTTGTGCACGATCTCATGCCGGACATAGATCGGCGGCCCGAACTTGGCCAACGCGCGCTCCACGATCTCGATGGCCCGTTCCACACCGGCGCAGAAGCCTCTGGGTTGGGCCAAGATCACACGCATCATCCGCAGTTCTCTCCGATGGCCGGACACGGCCCCGACCGACCATATCGCATTCACCTGGGAAAACGGGGCGACGCAAACCAGCGATGTGTCGGTTATGGCTCATGACTGTGGCTTGCTTGCAACATGATGGCAAGATGAGCCGGACGGCCTGGCGAGGCGGCGCCGGGTTGGCTAGTGTCACGGCGTGTTACACGGACGAGACAACGTGCGCGCATGGGTGTTGCCATCATCGTTGAGGCGCGGCTGCCGCCGCCGAGGGTTGAGGCGCGGCTGCAGCCGCGGGGGCCGGAACGCGACGGCAGCCGCCTTGGCCGGAATGCCCGTGGCGCCGGACGTGCCTTAACTGCCGCACCAAACCGGCAAATCGGCGCCGCATGGGTGACGGCGGCAAAACTTGTTCTATCCCAACGATTTTGCGCTATAGCCAGATGCACCTGATCCAGAAACCACCTAGCCGCGCGGCGTGACCCGCGGGGGGAGCTGAGTGACCCAATGAACGCGAGCATCCCGCTCCCACCCCATCCCGCCACCCCGATGCTCGACCGCGTCAACATCCCGTCCGACCTGCGCAACTTCTCCGCCGACCAGCTTCGCCAGCTTGCCGACGAGTTGCGGGTGGAGACGGTCGATGCGGTCAGCACCACGGGCGGGCACCTGGGCGCGTCGCTCGGCGTCGTCGAGTTGACGGTCGCGCTGCACGCCGTGTTCGACACGCCGCGCGACCGCCTGCTGTGGGACGTCGGCCACCAGGCCTACCCGCACAAGATCCTGACCGGCCGGCGCGACCGCATCCGCACCCTGCGCCAACCCGGCGGACTCTCCGGCTTCACCCGTCGGAGCGAGAGCGAGTACGACCCCTTCGGCGCGGCGCACAGCAGCACCAGCATCTCCGCCGGCCTCGGCATGGCTGTGGCGCATGACCTGCATGGCGAGGAAGGCCGCCACGTGGTCGCGGTGATCGGCGACGGCGCGATGAGCGCCGGCATGGCCTATGAGGCGATGAACAACGCGGGCGCCCGCAAGTCGCGCCTGCTGGTGATCCTGAACGACAACGACATGTCCATTGCGCCCCCGGTCGGCGCCATGAGCGCCTACCTGTCGCGCCTGATGAGCAGCCGGTCGTTCCTGAACCTGCGGGACCTCGCCTCCCGCATGGCGACGCGCTTCCCGCGCGGCATCCAGCGCACGGCGCGGCGGGCGGAGGAATACGCCCGCGGCATCCTGACCGGCGGCACCTTGTTCGAGGAGCTGGGCTTCTACTACGTCGGCCCCATCGACGGGCACAACCTCGACCACTTGCTGCCCGTGCTGCGCAACGTGCGGGAAGCGGAGGAGGCCGGGCCGATCCTCTTGCACGTCATCACCAAGAAGGGCCACGGCTACGCCCCGGCGGAGGCCAGCCCGGACAAGTATCACGCCGTCAGCAAGTTCAACGTGATCACCGGGGAGCAGGGCAAGGCGCCGCCGGGGCCGCCGCAGTACACCCGCGTGTTCGCCGACGCGCTGATCGCGGAGGCGGAGGCGGATGACCAGATCGTCGCCGTCACCGCGGCCATGCCGACCGGCACCGGCCTTGACCGCTTCGCCAAGCGCTTCCCCGAGCGGTGCTTCGACGTGGGCATCGCCGAGCAGCACGCCGTGACCTTTGCCGCCGGCATGGCGACGGAGGGGCTGCGCCCGTTCTGCGCGATCTACAGCACGTTCCTGCAGCGCGCCTACGACCAGGTCGTGCACGACGTGGCAATCCAGGGCCTGCCGGTGCGCTTCGGCATCGACCGCGCCGGCCTGGTCGGCGCGGACGGCGCGACCCATGCCGGGAGCTTCGACCTCGCCTATCTCGGCTGCCTGCCGGGCATCGTGCTGATGGCGCCGTCGGACGAGCTTGAATTGATGCACATGGTCGCGACCTCCGCCGGGATCGACGACCGGCCGAGCGCCGTGCGCTATCCCAGAGGCGAAGGCACCGGGGTTGACCTGCCGGAGCGCGGCACGCCCATCGCCATCGGGCGCGGCCGCATCCTGCGCGAAGGCTCGTCCGTCGCCATCCTGAGCCTCGGCACCCGCCTGGCCGACAGCCTGCGCGCGGCCGATGAACTCGCGGCGCGCGGCCTGTCCACCACCGTCGCCGACGCGCGCTTCGCCAAGCCGTTCGACGTGGCCATGGTGGAGCAGCTTGTCCGGCACCACGCCGTGCTGGTCATCATCGAAGAAGGCTCGATTGGCGGGTTCGGCGCCGCGATCCTGCAGCACCTTGCGGGCCGCGGCCTGCTCGACGGCGGCGTACGGGTGCGGTCCATGACCCTGCCCGACCGGTTCATCGACCACAGCACCCCGGCCGCGCAGATCATCGACGCCGGGCTGGGCGCGAAGGACATCGTGGCCACCGTCATGGGGGCGCTCGGCAAGGACGCGGCGAAGCCGACGCTTCTGGTGCCCGTGCGATGAACGTCGCCAGACGTACGTTTCTGGGCGCGCTGCTGGGCGGGCTGCTGCTGCCCGGCCTGGGGCGCCTGGCGCTTGCCGCCGATGCGGATGCGGCGGCCCCGATCGCCGCCCTGGACCGCGGCTTGCTGGCCGGCATGCGCGCCGGCAAGGCCACCCCGTTCCCGCAGCGTTTCGCCAGCCTGGCGCCGCTGGTGGAGGGGGCGTTCGACATCCCGGGCATCCTGCAAGCCTCGATCGGCCCCCGCTGGGCGGCCTTGCCGCCGGCGCAGCAGTCGCAACTGCTCGACGTGTTCCGCCGCTTCACCGTCGCGAGCTACGTCGCCAACTTCGACAGTTTCAGCGGCGAGAAGCTGGAGGTGCTGCCGATCAGCCGCAACGTCGGCGCCGACCAGGTGGTCGCGACGCAGATCGTGCCGTCGGGCGGCGCGCCGACGCGGATCGACTACGTCATGCGCCGGACGCCCGCGGGTTGGCGCGCGGTGGACGTGCTGCTCAATGGATCGATCAGCCGTGTCGCCGTGCAGCGGTCGGACTTCCGTTCGTTGCTCGGGTCCGGAGACGCGGGGCCGCTGATCCAAAGCCTGCAACGCAAGACGGCCGACCTTTCCGGCGGCACGCTGCCCTGATAGGACATTCTGTTTGTTCGATGTTCTGACGATGGGCGCAGCCGGGCTGACGGCCGCCGGCCTGGCGCAGTCCAGCGCCGGATGGCTTGCGGTCGAGCGGTTCGCCCGGCGCGCCGCGATGGTCCCGGACCAGTACCCGCCGGTCACGATCCTCAAGCCGCTGCATGGCGACGAGCCTCTTTTGGAAGAGGCGCTGGCCAGCTTCTGCGCCCAGGACTACCCCGAGTTCCAGATCGTGTTCGGCCTGCAGGACCCGGCCGACCCGGCGCTGGCGGTGCTGGCCCGGCTGCGCCAGCGCTTCCCGGCGCTCGACATGGCGGTGGTGGTGGACCCTACCCCGCACGGCACCAACCGCAAGGTCGCGAACCTCATCAACATGGCGCCGCGCATCCGGCACGACGTGCTGGTCATCGCCGACAGCGATATCCACGCGGCGCCGGGCTACCTGACCCAACTGGTCGCCGCCCTCATGGCGCCGGGGGTCGGCTTGGCGACCACGCTGTATGCCGGGCTGCCGTCCGGCCGGACGCTGACCGGGCGGCTCGGCGCGGAGCAGATCAACCACGCGTTCCTGCCGGGCGCGCTGATGGCGCGCGGGTTGGGGCGGCAGGACTGCCTGGGCGCCACCATGGCGCTGCGGCGGCAGACGCTGGACAGCGTCGGCGGCCTGCCGGCGCTGGCGAACCACCTGGCCGACGACGCGGAACTGGGCCGGCTGGTCAAGGCGCGTGGCCTGTCCATCGCGCTTGCCGGAACCGTGCCCGCGACCACCGTGGCGGAGGCGCACCTGCCGGACCTGTTCGCGCACGAGCTGCGCTGGGCGCGCACGATCCAAAGCCTTGCGGCCGTGGGCTTCGTCATGTCGAGCGTGCAGTATCCGCTGTTCTGGTCTGCGCTGGCCGTGGGCCTGTCGGGCGGGGCCGGCTGGGCCTGGCTGGGGTTCGGGCTGGCCTGGCTGGTGCGGGGCGCCGCGGGCTACGGGATCGACCGCGCGCTTGGCTTGGCGCCCAGCGCCGGCCTCTGGTGCTTGCCGTTCCGCGACCTCATGTCCATCACGGTGATGCTGGCGAGCTACCGGACCGACCAAGTGGCCTGGCGCGGGCAGATCCTCAGCGCGAAGGGACCGCGCCTCGCGCCGGGCAAGCATATCATCCGGCGCGAGTTGGACCGGGTAAGGGATAGACTGGCATGATGAAGACCTTGTTCTTGCAGCCCCCGTCGTTCGGCGGCTTCGACGGCGGCGCCGGCTCGCGCTACCAGGCGAAGCGCGAGATCAAGTCGTTCTGGTACCCGACCTGGCTGGCGCAGCCGGCGGCGCTGGTGCCCGGCGCCAAATTGATCGACGCGCCGCCCGCCAACCTCGGCATGGAGCCGGTGCTGGCCGCAGCCCGGCAGCATGAGCTATGCGTGATCCACACCAGCACCCCCTCCTTCGCGTCCGACGTGCAGGTGGCGCAGGCGATGAAGGACGCGAACCCGGCGCTGAAGATCGGCTTCGTCGGCGCCAAGGTCGCGGTGCAGCCGGCGGAGAGCTTGCAACAAGGCGCCCCCATCGACTTCGTCGCGCGCAACGAGTTCGACTTCACCTGCCTGGAGGTTGCGGAGGGCCGCGACTTCGCCGGCATCGACGGCATCTCCTACCGAGACGGCAACGGCCGGCTGGTCCACAACAAGGACCGCGCGATCCTGCAGGACATGGACCAACTGCCGTTCGTGTCGGACGTGTACAAGCGCGACCTGCGCATCGAGGACTACTTCATCGGCTACCTCATGCACCCCTACGTCTCGATCTACACCGGGCGGGGCTGCAAAAGCCGGTGCACGTTCTGCCTGTGGCCGCAGACGGTGGGCGGCCATACCTACCGGGTCCGCAGCCCGGGCCACGTCGCGGACGAGGTGCGCTCCATCCAGCGCAACTTCCCCCAGGTGCGGGAAATCTTCTTCGACGACGACACCTTTACCGACAACCTGCCGCGCGCCGAGGCCATCGCGCGGGAACTCGGCAAGCTCGGCGTCACCTGGTCGTGCA
>CAXTUQ010000178.1:0-9972 GCA_964247405.1 uncultured Acetobacteraceae bacterium | reverse complement strand
GGGCGGTATGGGCCGCGGCAGCCGGCCCAGCGCCAGCGCGTCGGCCGCGCCCACCAGCGCATGCAGGGGCGCCGTGATGCGGCGGGCGTACCATTCAGCAGCCAGCAGGCCAAGCAGCAGCACGACGGCGCCCGAAGCGGCCGCGCCGGCGATCGAGCGCCGCAAGGCCGCTTTGGCCAGGTCCAGGCGTATGGCCGCGAGCGTTGACCAGTCGGTGCCGGGCACGCGGGCATCGGCCGCCAGGATCGGGCGGCCATCCTGCGACGTCGTCTCGAAGACGCCCTTGCCGCGGCCGACAGCCGCGAGCGAGGTGGTCCCGATGCGCCGTCCGACGTAGGCCCCCACGTTGCTGCTGTGCGCCACGATCAGCCCGTTGCCGTCCACAACGATGGCCCGCCCCTCCTCGGAGCCTCGGCGGTTGTCGAGGATCGGGGTGAACATCGACGGCGCGAAGGCCATGGCAAGGCCGTATGCCACCCGCCCATCCAGTTCGACCGGCACCTCCACCGCAACCAGGCCGTCATGGGTGAGCGGCCCGACATGAAGATCCGATACCCGGGGCCGCCCGGCGGCGACCTTTGACACGCCGCCCTTGTCTCCCGGTTCCGGCAGGGCCGCACCAGGCGGCAAGCGCGAGTCCGCCCGCACCCGGCCCGACATGTCGGTGAGCACGATATGCGCGCCGTCCGGCTTCGGCACGAGCAGCGACTGCTGGCGGAACGCCTCGAAGTTGCCGGCGCTCAGGGCAGGTGAGGTTGCCAAGGCGAGCAGCGCAGCTTTTGGGACCGCCAGTTCCCGAACCATGTCCGCGGCCAGCGCCTGCGCACGGGACGTCAGATCGCGTTCCGCGGCGCTTCGGCCGGTTTGCCACGCATACGTCGCGCCGATGGCCGCAGCGGCCACGACCGGAGCAATGGTCCATAAGGACAAGGCCACCAGGCTGAAGCGAATGGACCGGTCGTGCGGCATCAGCCAGCGGCCTGCTTCGGCCCAGCCTGTTTTGCGCCAGCCCGCTTTGCGTCGGAGTCGTCGATCATCACACGATCTCCTGTTCCATGGCCCAACGATCACGAGATGGTGCGCCGAAAAACCTCGTAAAGTCCAAATGAAATTGTTGCTGCAACCTATTTGAACCGTGTTCGTCACATAAAACTGGCAAAGTCCAAAAACTGATCGTCCGCGATGCGGCCCGGACCCGTGGAACAACCTGGGTTCCCGTTGGTTACATCCCGCACAGGTCCAGACAGGAGAGTGCGTGATGAACAAGCAATCGGCGGCGGCAGTGGCGATCGGCAGCGTGCTGACTGCGGCGGCGCTTGGCGCCCGCAACGGCCCGCAGCGCCCACGGACCGCCTTTTGGTATGCCCGGCTGAACAAGCCGTCCTACACGCCGCCCGGCCCGGTGATCGGCGCGGCGTGGGGCGGGCTGGAGCTGCTGCTTGCGGGGGCGGGCTACCGGCTGCTGCGCGCGCCGCGCACGGAGGCGCGCAACGCCGCGGTCGGGTCATGGGCGCTGACCTTGATTGGCCTCGCCGGGTATCCATGGCTGTTCTTCGGCCGGAAGCAGTTGGGGGAAAGCGCCGTCGCCTCCGCGTCCATGCTTGCCGCGGCGTTGGGCACCGCAACCGCGGCCCGCGAGGTGGACCCGCCGGCCTCGGCCATGACGGTGCCGCTCCTGCTGTGGCTCGGCTTCGCCACCGTGCTCAGCGAGGAGCTGTGGCGCCGGAACTAGCCCCCCGGCATGGAAGCCGAGGGGCGGCCCGGCTAGGAGTGGTGCACCCGCACCTGGTCCGTCATGCCGCCTGCGGCTTGCCCGGCGGCGTCGGTCATCGGCGACGCGCCGTGGTGGTGTGAGTGCTGGACTTCCAAGGGCGTGCTGGCATCTGCCGCGCCGGCCTGCGCAGCCCCATCCGTCCAGCCTGCCGCCGTTGCGGGCGTGGCAGCGTCGGTGTAGCTCGCCATGACTTGGCTGGCCATGTCTGACGCGGTCGGCGTGGGGTCGTTCGCCGGGCTTTGCGGCGCGCTTGCGGAGGCGTCGGCCATGAAGCTTGGCACCGCCGATCCCGCGGCCACCGTGTCGGGCGTGATCGCCGCGCTGCTGCTGGCATCCGCCGCCGCAGCCGGGGCGGGCGCTGCCGTGGCGGGAGTGGGTGCCGCCGCGGCGTTGGGAGCGGCGCTGCTTGGCGTCGGCTCGGACGCGAGCGTGGTGTTGCTGCCGACGGACGCCGGCCCGGACGCCACCGCGGTCCAGCCATAAAGCTGATTGCCGCTGATGCTTGCCGTGACACCCGTCTTGTTCACCACCGCCGTGCTGTTGTGGGCGGTGTAGTTCGTCACGATCGTATTGTTTTTCACCGTCAGGCTGCTGTTGGCATAAACGTTGCCCTCTTCGCCGGAGGTGATGGCGATGGGATTCTGCGCGTTGGCGCCTTTCTCGATGAAGTTGTTCTCGATGTCGCCGACGCCGCCATTGGTCAAGTCGATCTCGTAGCTCGCCGTGCCGGTCGCGCCATCCGTGATGGTGTTGCCGGTGATCGTAGTGCTGGCGGCGCGGCTCTTGATGTCGTGGCCGACCTGCGCGCTCGTGATCGTGCTGTCCTTCACCGTCAGGCTGCCGATGGCGCCCACGTAGATGTTGTGGGTCTGGCCGTCGCCGATCCCGTTGTTGGCGAAGGTCGAGTTGGCGACCGTGATCGACCCGTTCGCATCGGCGTTGGCCAGGATGCCGTTCTGGTTGTTGTGGACGTTGACGTTCTTCAGGGCCAGCGTGCCGCCCTCATAGCGGATGCCGGCGCCGTTCATGTCCTTCACCGTGACGCCCGAGATGTCGAACCCGGTGATCGCCACGTTCACCCCGGCGCCACCCTCGTCGATGAGGCCCTTCCCGTTCGCCGGCTGCGCCGTGCCGACGAGCTTCACCGTGCCGCCCACCGCCTGCAGCGTGAGGCTGTGCGAGATGTTGAGCACGTCGTTGGTGTAGGTACCGGCATCCACGTTGATCGTGTCGCCGGTTTGCGACGCTGCCACCGCGGCGGCGATCGTCGCGTACTGTTCGCCGTTTCCGACAGTCAATGTGGTCATAAGCATTTTCTCCTGATGAAGCCAGGAGACGTGAATGCTCCGCAGCCTGCCGGGGCGTCTAAAATTGTACATGGCGCCCTGACAACCCAGGATCGGCGCCCGTCGAAGCATTGCGGCGCATTCAACGAGGACGGAAGCGCGACATGTCGGATGTTGAGATGGCAATCCTATTCAGGCGGCGTCCTGCCGGTGCGTCCACGCGTGCGGCAACGAACAAATGATGGGCAGCAGGGCTGAAACGCGGGCCGGTCCGTCCCTTATGTCGGAACACCGCGCGGGCCGCTGCCTGCGCCGACACCTTTGACGGAAACTCCATGCTCCAGACTCCAGACAGCCCGTTGTTCCAGCCGTTCGCCCTGGGCGACCTGCAACTGAAGAACCGCGTCGTCATGGCGCCGCTGACCCGCAGCCGGTCCAGCGACGCCGGCGTGCCGCCGGACTTCGCGGCCGACTACTACGCGCAGCGCGCCACCGCCGGGCTGATCGTGTCGGAGGCGACCAACATCTCGGCGCAGGCGCGCGGCTACGCGCTGACGCCCGGCATCTGGACGCCAGAGCAGGTCGCGGCCTGGCAGCGCGTCACCCGCGCCGTGCACGGGCAGGGCGGGCGCATGGTGCTGCAGCTTTGGCACACCGGCCGCATTTCCCACCCGAGCCTGCATGGCGGCGCGCTGCCGGTGGCGCCATCCGCCATCAAGCCGTCCGGCCAGGCGTTCACCAACAGCGGGCTGCAGGACCATGTGACGCCGCGCGCCCTGGAAACCGACGAGATCCCCGCCATCGTCGCCGGTTACCGCCACGCCGCCCGGTGCGCCCAGGACGCGGGGTTCGACGGCGTCGAGGTCCATTCCGCCAACAACTACCTGCTGGAGCAGTTCATCCGCGACAGCACCAACAAGCGGACCGACCGTTACGGCGGCTCGCTGGAGAACCGGCTGCGCTTCCCGCTGGAGGTGGTGGCGGCGGTGACGGAAGTTTGGGGCGGCGGCGCCCGGGTCGGCATCCGCATCTCCCCGGGCACCACGGCGCCGGGCGACACCCCGCTCGACAGCGACCCCATGGGGACCTACGGCGCCTACATCGACGCGCTGTCCCGGTTCGGCCTGATGTACATCCACGACATCGAGGGGGTGACGCAGATGAGCCGCGACGCCAACGGGATCGATTACCCGGCGCTGCGCCGGCGGTTCAGCGGCGCCTATGTCGCCAACAACAACTACGGGCGCGAGCTTGCAGACAAGACCCTGGCCGAAGGCAATGCCGACCTGATCAGTTTCGGCCGCCCGTTCATCGCCAACCCCGACTTGGTGGACCGCATGCGGACCGGCGCGCCGCTCGCCGATGCGCCGAAGCAGTACTGGTATGGCGGGGACGCCACGGGATACTCGGATTGGCCGGGTATGCAGGGGCAGATCGAGCTGGCGGCCTGATCCCGGGCGGGGGCCGCAAACAAAGCGGCCCCGCTTGCGTTACACTGCGCGCCGTGCCTGGCAGGCCCCTTCAAGCCCGATGGACCCCGATGCCGCCTCCTGATCCCTATGCGACGCTTGGAGTAGCCTGCGACGCCACGCCCGAGCAGATCCGCTCGGCCTTCCGCAAGCTGGCCAAGACGCACCACCCCGACCTCAACCCCGGCAATGCCGCCGCCGAGGAACGGTTCAAGGCGGTCAACGCGGCCAACGAGCTGCTGTCCGATCCCGACAAGCGCGCCCGGTTCGACCGCGGCGAGATCGACGCCGCCGGCGACCCGGCGGCGCCGGAGCCGCCGCGCTACCGCCGCTACGCCGAAGCGGCGGAGGGCGAGCGTTACCGGGCCGACCCGGAGGACGGCCACCCGTTCGGCGACATCTTCGGCGACTTTCTCAATCGCGGCGGCGAGCCTCTGCGGATGCGCGGCGCCGATGCGCGCTACGCGCTCGCGGTCGATTTCTTGGATGCCGTCACCGGCGCGACCCGTACGCTGACCTTGCCGGATGGCCGCACGCTCGACGTGAGAATCCCGCCGGGGATCGAGGAGGGGCAGACCTTGCGCCTCAAGGGCCAGGGCGGCGCGGGGTGGAACGGCGGGCCGCCCGGGGATGCGCTGATCGAGATCCACGCCAACCCGCACCCGTTCTTCACCCGGGAGGGCGGCGACATCCACCTGACGTTGCCGGTGACGCTGAAGGAGGCCGTGCTCGGCGGGCGCATCACGGTTCCCACGCCTTCCGGCAGCGTGGCGATGACCGTGCCCAAGTGGTCCGACACCGGCACGCGCCTGCGGCTGCGCGGGCGCGGCATCCCGGCCCATGCCGGCCGGCCCGCCGGCGACCAATACGTGACGCTGCACGTCACCCTGGCCGACGCCGACGACGCGCTTGAGGCGTTCCTGCGCGATTGGAACCCGGCCGATCCCAGCAGCCCACGCCGCGCGATGGAGGGCGCATGATCACCGTCCAAACCCTGTCCGCCACCGTCGGCGTCGCGGAAGCGGAGATCACCCGCTGGGTGGAGCTGACCTGGCTGCGCCCGGACGGCTCGCCCGGCGGCTGGCTGTTCCGGGAGGTGGACGTGGCCCGCGTCCGCCTGATCGCCGAGCTGCGGTCGCTGCAGATGGACGACGACGCGATGCCGGTGGTGCTGTCGCTCATGGACCAGCTTTACGCGGCCCGGCAGCGGATGCGGCTGTTGCAGCAGGCGGTCGATGAGGCCGCGCCCGATGCGGTGCGTGCTCGGTTGCGGGTGCTGCTGGAGGGTGCGGGGGTGGGACAGGACTGAAAGTGTCTTGCCACATCCCCTTAACCAACCCAGGCGTTGCATTTCATGTGCTGGTCGTTGGACGAGGTGGTAAAGTTCAACAGGCTGATGTGGTCGCATACTCGCCCAGTTCGCCGCATATCCACTCCACCTGTCCCATCACCGCCCGCGCGCGGTGCAGCAACGCCTGGCCTGCCGTCGTAGGTCGGCCGAATACGGCGTGTCCGCCTTGCGATTTTCTCACGACTTTGCATGGCTTTCCGTCCCGGCCTGAACCTGGTGGCGGGCCTGAAGGCAATCGGCCTCGGCAAGCAGACGGTCCAGGGTGCGTTGCATGGCGGTCCTGTCGCCGTCGATGGCAAGCCAAAGCGTCGCACCCTCAATCCTGGACAGGCTATCAACCGCGATCCGGTCGGCCTCCCCGGGTTCCACAACCATGGACAGCGTTTCAGCAAGACGGCAGCGGCAAGCGGTGAAGAACCCGCGCACCGCTTCCAACGCCCGCGGCGTGTCGGTCGAAGCGCCATAGGCGAGATGGAGGGCGACGCAGCGGCCGTGATCCATCAGAGCCTCGCTCATGGACCGCAGGATCGCCTCGTAAGCCACACGCCAACCGTGGGCGTCGTCCACGGCGGCGAAGGTTTCATCAAGGGTCAACTGCAGCACCTCGCCGACCAGCGCCTCTTTGTCAGGGAAGCGGCTGTACAGGCTTGCCTTCTTCAAGCCGACACGCCCGGCAAGGTCCTGCATGGACGCGCCCGCGTAGCCCTGGGTGCGGAACAATTCCCTCGCTGCCGCCACGATCTCCTGCTGAGACACCTTCACGCCAACCTCCAACCCGACCGGTCGGAAGCATAGCAGAGGCCTGATGCAGGTTGCAGGAAACTCTTTACATCCGACCGTTCGGTCGTTATATCAGGTAAAGGCAATGCCGCCCGAAAGGTTCCGCCTCATGCTGCATCCACTTTCCCGCCGGCAGGCCCTGGCTGGGTTTGCCCTCGCCACGAGCGTCGGTGCCGCCGGGCAAGCCGCCGCTGCCCCTCCCGCCACGCGCCCACAGCCGGAACCACAGCAGAAGGACACCATCCCCATGAACACGACCTACAAGATCCAGGCTGTCGGTCCCGTCGAAGTCTTCTACCGCGAGGCCGGTCCGGCAGACGCCCCCGTGGTCCTGCTGCTGCACGGCTACCCCACGACCAGCCACATGTTCCGGAACCTCATCCCGCTGCTCGCCACTCGCTATCGCGTCATCGCCCCCGACCTGCCCGGCTTCGGCCTGACAGTGGCGCCGCCGCGCGGACAGTTCGACTACACGTTCGAGAACCTGGCCACGGTGCTGGACGGTTTCACGGAAGCACTCGGCCTGCGCCGCTACGCGCTCTACGTATTCGACTATGGCGCACCGACCGGCCTGCGCCTCGCCACGGCGCACCCCGAGCGCGTGACCGCCATTATCAGCCAGAACGGCAACGCCTACCAGGAGGGCCTCAGCGCCGCCTGGTCGCCCTTTCAAGCCTATTGGAAGGACGGCTCGGCGGACGCGCGCAACGCCTGCCGGGCGGCGCTGACGCCCGAGGCGACCCGCACCCAGTACCTGACGGGTGCCGACGCATCCCGGGTTTCGCCGGACGGCTACACGCTGGACATCGCCTACTTCGGGCGTCCTGGTACCGACGAGGTCCAGCTCGACCTGATCTACGACTACCGCACCAACGTGGCGCTCTATCCGGCGTGGCAGGCCTACTTCCGCGCGCACAAGCCGCCGATGCTGGCGGTGTGGGGCAAGAACGACGGCTTCTTCCTCCCGCCGGGTGCCGAAGCCTTCCGCCGCGACATCCCCGACGCCGAGGTCCACTTCTACGACACCGGCCATTTCGCCCTGGAAACGCACGGCCCGGAAATCGGCGCGGCCATGCTGGACTTCCTCGGACGCCGGGTTCCGGCCTGACCGGAGCCGCCTTCCGGCTGAGTCCCGGGCGCCGCTGCAGGTTCCTGCCATCCGCGCCGGCATCGCCCACCCGGCCCGTGCGGCCCTAGCCGGCGTGCATCGTGCGCGCCGGCCGAGGGTGGCGCCTTGATAGGAGAGCACTTTGACCCACCCCTCATCGAGCGACGTCGCGTTCACGGACGCCGTCAAAGCCGTGCAAGCGCGCCGGCACTCGCGCGGCATGTTCGCCAGGATGGAGGCGCTCGGGGGTTTCCAGACCGGGATCACGCCCGACCTGGCGGGATTCCTGGAAAGCGTTGACACGGCCTACCTGGCGACGGCCAGCGCCGCCGGGCAGCCCTACGCGCAGCACCGGGGCGGGCCGAAGGGCTTCATCCGCGTCCTGGACGGGACGACGCTGGGCTTCGCCGACTATGCCGGCAACCGCCAGTACGTCACGACCGGCAACCTCAACGAGAACGACCGGGCCTTCCTGTTCCTGATGGACTACGCGCACCGGCGCCGGATCAAGCTGTGGGGCCGGGCCTGGACCGTCGAGGGGGACGCGGAGCTGCTCGCGCGCCTGATGCCGCCGGACTACCCGGCCCGGCCGGAGCAGGCGATCCTGTTCCAAGTCGAGGCATGGGACATGAACTGCCCGCAGCACATCCCGCAGAAGTTCGACGCAGCCGACGTGGCCGGGGCGCTGCGGGCCTTGCAGGAACGGCTTGCGACGGTCGAGGAGGAAAACGCTCGGCTACGTGCCGGATCGGCGGGTCACCAGCCGTAAGCAGGTCCGGCGTTCCCCGCCACACGCCAGCCTTACCCTCGCGTAGTGTAGAGGCCGCCGTATCGCGCAACACCCCAGCATGATCGCCGCCAGCGCAATCAGGCAGAGCGAGATGGGCCATGTCGCGCCTGCCCAAGCCAGCAGGCCGGTTGCGATGGTTGATGCAAAGCCGCCGCTCAAAGCCGCCGAAACCTGGCAGCCCAGCGACGCGCCGCTGTAGCGGGGGCAAGCGCCGAACAGCTCGGGCAGTGGGCCGCCCGCGTGTGCGAGGCGCGAAGTCTGCTAAGCTCCGACCAGAACCGCGGCAGGACGGCCCGGCATAGGAGAGGCCCCATGAAAGTCACCGTCGAGATCGACTGCACCCCGGACGAGGCCCGCCAGTTCCTGGGCCTGCCCGACCTGAAGCCCATGCAGGCCGCCTTGATGGCGAAGATGGAGGCGCAGATGGCCGAAGCCGCCGACCGCTTCTCGCCGGATGCCATGCTGCGGTCCTGGATGTCGCTGGTGCCGCAGACGCCGGACCAATTGAAGGATGTGATCGGCAAGTTCTTCCGCCCGCCCATGGGTGGGATGCCGGGCAAGACCGGGGACTGATGGCCCGGGCAAGGCGGCTCCGGACCGCGCTGTCCGGACCGTATTGGCGGCTGCGGCGGCGCGTGCTGCGCGTCGTCTTCGCCGTGATGCGGCCGGACCGCGTGGGGATGCCGAACGGCCGCACGCTTTACCTGGACCGCGCCGACGCGCGCAGCTTTGCACTCTGGCAGGCATCGGGGAACGTCAACCGGCGCAGCATGGCGCTGTGGCAGGCGCTGCTGCGGCTGCATCCCTGGTCGCTGATCCTGGACGTGGGCGCGAATCACGGCGAGATGCTGCTGTGGCCGGAGCTGCCGCGGGACGCCCGGGTCTGTGCGTTCGAGCCGAACCCCGCCTTGGCTCCGCTGTTGCGGCGGTCACTGGCGGACAGCGGCGTCGCGGCGGAGGTCGTCGAGGCCGCTGCGGGGTCTACCGATGGGCGCATCGCGCTCCACCTCGACCGGCGCTGGTCCGGCACGTCCAGCCTGATCGCGGCCAACACCTCGGGCGACTACCGGACCGTCGAGGTGCCGATCACCCGGCTGGACAGCTTCCTCGCCGGGCTGGACGGGCCGGCGCCGGGCGACAGCATGCTGGTGAAGATCGACGTGGAGGGGCTGGAGGCGGAGGTGCTGCGAGGCCTGCGCCCCGCGCTGAACCGCTGGGACCGCGTGGCGATCATGGCGGAAGTGCATCGCCTGCCAGTCGAAACGCTGGATGGCATCGCTTCGGGCTTCGACATCCTGGCGCTGGACTCTGCCGGGGCGTTGCAGCGTCTCCCTCCGACTGCGCGGGAAGGGTTCGACGGCATGGACGTGCTGCTGCTGCCCAAGGGCGACGCCGCGCGCTACGGGATCGGGGA
>CAXTUQ010000177.1:1884-9988 GCA_964247405.1 uncultured Acetobacteraceae bacterium | reverse complement strand
CACGCAACGCCTACAAGCGCTTCGCCGGATACGTCCCGCGCGCCAATGGCACGTCCGGCTGGACCGCGGGACCCAAGGTGGTGCATTTCGACCGCATCGAGTGGACGACCATCACCGACGCCTCCACTACCTTCAGTGCATTGGCCACGGGCCAACAGGACTGGTGGGAGTTCGCCTCGATCGACCTGGTGCCAGCCTTGCAACGGCGCGGCGTTCGCGTCGCCTTCACCGACCGCACAGGATGGATCGGCATGATGCGGCCGAACCACACCCAGCCCCCTTTCGACAACCCGGCCATCCACTGCGCCTTCTGGGGCGCACTGGACTAGGGTCTGTTGAGGACCAGGATTTCCGAGGCGGCTTTGGCGTGGAAGGCGGCTTTGGGGTGGTTCAAGCGGCGGATGGATCGATTGGTTTTGACGGACGCTCAATGGGCGAAGATGGAATGGCATTGCCTGGGCAAGCCGACCGACCCTGGGCGGAGCGGCGCGGACAACCGGCGCTTTGTGGAAGCTGTGCTGTGGATTGTGCGCACGGGCAGCCCGTGGCGTGACCTTCCATCCTTCTTTGGCAAGTGGAACACGGTGTTCAAGCGGTTCCGGGACTGGGTCAAGGCGGACGTCTTTCAGCGGCTGTTTGATGCCGTGTCCGACGAGCCTGACCTGGAATACGCCATGGTGGACGCCACCATCGTCAAGCCGCGCAAATCGCCTTGCGATTTCGCTGTCACCGTCACGGCCAGGGCGCAAAAAGGGGACTTCGGGCCAGGCCATCGGGCGTTCCAAGGGCGGCATGACGACCAAGATCCTGGCGCTCACCGACGCGCTCGGCAACCTGGTCCGGTTTGTTCTCCTGCCCGGCCACCGGTTCGACACGGTTGGGGTCGCGCCTTTGATCAAGGGCATCGACTTCGATGCGCGGCTTACCGACAAAGCGTTCGACAGCAACGCCATTGTTGCCGACCTCGACGAACGCGGCGCCAAGATCGTCATCGCGCAGCACCCGCGCCGATCCAAGCCGATCGCCATTGATGCCGAGATGGATAAATGGCGTCATCTGGTCGAGAACTACTTTTGCAAGCTGAAGGAGTTCAAGCGCGTTGCCATGCGCAGCGACAAAATCGACGCGAGCCTCACAGCCGTCGTCAACCTCGCCGCCACCGTGATCAACTCACGACGATCCTCAACAAACCCTAAAGCGCGTGGGCATCGAGCCGAAGACCTGCCGCGACGTGTCCCGGCAGCCGGATGACGGCGCTGTCCGGGCACGGCTGCGTGCCCTGGCCGGTGAACGGCGCCGGTTCGGCTACCAGCGCCTGCACATCCTGCTGGCGCGCGACGGCGTGAGGCTGAACCACAAGCGCCTGTTCGGGCTTCGCCGCGAGGAGCGGCTCGGCGTGCGCAAACGGGGCGGCCGGAAGCGGGGCGGCCGGAAGCGGGCGCTCGGGACGCGCTCGCCCATGGCCCTGCCGGAGGCGCCGAACCAGCGCTGGTCCTTGGACTTCGTGTCGGACACGCTGGCCAGTGGGCGGCGGCGCCTGTGCGGGCGGTGGTGGACGACTTCACCCGCGAGTGCCTGGGCCTGGTGGCGGACACGTCGCTGTCCGGCCTGCTCGCCGAAATCCCCTCGGGGATTTGCGGCTGGATCGGGCGCGAACTGGACCGGATCGTCGAGCTGCGGGGCAAGCCGCGGACGATCGTCAGCGACAACGGCACGGAACTGACGTCGCACGCCATCCTGCGCTGGCAGGAAGCGCGCGCGGTGCCGTGGCATCACATCGCCCCAGGCAAGCCCCCGACAATGGCTGCGCCATTGCGGCGAGCAGAACGGGTTCGTGGAAAGCCTCAACGCACGGTTCCGGGACGAGTGCCTGAACGAGCACCTGTTCAGCAGCTTGGCAGCGGCCCGCCAGATCATCGAAGCCCAGATCGTCGAAGCATGGAGGATCGACCACAATACAGAACGTCCACGCACGAGCCCGGACGAACTCACCCCAGCGGCCTTTGCAACCCACCCCAAGCCGGGGCATACGGAAGAAGGACTCTCCTTATAAACGAGGGCACATCAGGGGCAGGGTCAAGCCCAATCAACTGCTGTGCGCCCGTCGTGGTGATTCCGGAGCAGTTGGCGCCCTTCTGCCTGACCAAAAGCTTCGTTCCATGCCGCTGCTATGGGTGCATCCCGAAGGGAGCTCCAGACTATTGGATCTCACGTCCAGTCAAGCACGAGGAGAGCCGATACAGGATGTTGAAGCAACCCCCATGGCGCGGTTTCGTATGCTACTGTGGAGCCGCCGTTTGCGGACGGCACTCCGGCAGCAGGAAGACTCCATGAACAGCGACATATCCGAGTCTACGGCCAGGCGCGGCGGACACCCGGTCCTGCGAACATTCGCCGCTTTCCCAATTGCCTGCTTCACGTGCGCGCTGCTCACAGACATTGCCTATGTGCAGACGGCCGACATCATGTGGGCGGACTTTTCCGCCTGGCTGCTGGCGGCGGGGATGGCTGGCGGCGTGGTGGCCGCCGTCGCGGGCCTTGTCAGCTTGACAGCCGATCGACGCACTCGCACGCAGCAATCCGTCTGGCCGATCGTGGTCGGCAGCCTGCTGGTGCTCATCATCGCATTCCTCAACAACCTCGTGCACAGCCGCGACGCCTGGACCTCGGTCATGCCGACGGGCCTTGCACTTTCCGTCGTCACCGTCTTGCTCATGCTGGCGACCGCCTGGCTCGCTTCCAGCGCGGGCCGTCGGCGGGGCACGGCCATGCCATACTCAGGAGTACGCCCATGACAGCCGGACCATTCAAACTGACGCGGCGGCTTGCGCTCGCGGGCGTCGCGGTGGCTGCCCTCACCGGCGCCGCTCCCGACGATTTCGACGTGAAGACGCAGATCGGCCCCAACCCCGCCCTGCCGGAGCCGCAGCACTACCTGCTCCCGCCGATGCACCTTGCCCAGGTGGTCGGCTGGAAGGACGGGGAAACGCCGACAGTGCCGGACGGCATGAAGGTCACGGCGATGGCCACCGGCCTTGACCATCCGCGTTCGGTTTACACTTTGCCGAACGGCGACGTGCTGGTGGTTGAGTCGCGCAGCCCCGACCTCGACCCGGTCAGCCGCCCGAAGACCATCGTGATGAAGTGGGTCGAGTCGTTCGCCACCTCGGCCGGGTCGGGCAAGGGCAGCAACCGCATCACCCTGCTCCGCGACACGCATGGCGACGGCAAGTATGATGTCCGCACCGTCTTCATCGATCATCTGTATTCGCCGTTCGGCGTCGCGCTGGTCGGCAATGACCTTTATGTCGCCAACACCGACGCGGTCCTGCGCTTCCACTACACCGAAGGCGCCACCAGCATCACCGAGCCCGGCACCGTGCTGACGCCGTTGCCCGGCGGCCCCATCGACCATCACTGGACCAAGAGCCTGGTTGCCAGCGAGGACGGCACGAAGCTCTACGCCGGCGTCGGCTCGAACAGCAACATCACCGAGAACGGCATCGGCGCCGAGCTTGACCGCGCCTCCATCTGGGAGATCGACCGCGCGACCGGCGCCCACCGCATCTTTGCCGACGGCCTGCGCAACCCGAACGGCCTGAGCTGGGAGCCGCAAAGCCATGCCCTCTGGGCCGTCATCAACGAGCGCGACGAGCTCGGCCCGAACCTCGTCCCCGACTACATGACGTCGGTGAAGGACGGCGGGTTCTACGGTTGGCCGTACAGCTACTATGGCCAGCACATCGACCCTCGCGTGAAGCCCGAACGGCCGGACCTGGTCGCGAAGGCCATCGTGCCCGACTACGCGCTGAGCTCGCATGTGGCCCCGCTCGGCCTCGTGTTCGACACTGGCAACGGCTTGCCCGCGAAATACAGCGGCGGCGCCTTTGTCGGTGAGCACGGCAGTTGGAACCGGCAGATCCTGAACGGCTACAAGGTCGTGTTCGTTCCCTTTGCCGACGGCAAGCCGAACGGCATGGCCGAGGACGTCGTCACCGGGTTCCTGGACAATGACGGCCACGCCCGCGGCCGTCCCGTTGGCGTGGCTCTGGACAAGGCGGGTGCGCTGATGGTCGCCGACGATGTCGGCAACACCGTGTGGCGGGTGACGGCCAACACCCAGAAGCAGGCCGCGCGGAGTCAGTGAACCTCGCAGGACGCGGTCCGGTTCAGGCGAATAGGGGTGGTGGCCCCTATTCATCGAATGCCGCCGTGAAAGCACCTGTTGGTCGGGAGCCTTGCATGCCCGGCGCCGAAAAGCCGTCCCGTTGGATCAATGATGCTTCGTCGTCCGGCAGAACCCACAGGAGATCATCATGAGAATGCGAAAGCTGGGCACCCAGGGGCTTGAGGTCTCCGCCATCGGCCTCGGGTGCATGGGCATGTCGGAGTTCTACGCCGGCCGGGACGACGCGGAGTCGGTCGCCACCATCCACCGCGCCCTCGACCTCGGGGTGAACTTCCTTGATACCGCCGATATGTACGGCGTCGGCCGCAACGAGGAACTGGTGGGCCGCGCCGTGCGCGAGCGCCCCGAATGGGTGATCGTCGCCAGCAAGTTCGGCAACGTGCGCGGCGAGGACGGCAGCTTCAAGGGCGTGAGCGGCCGGCCCGAATACGTGCGGCAGGCCTGCGAGGCCAGCCTGAAGCGGACGGGGCTGGACGTGATCGACCTTTATTACCAGCACCGCGTGGACCCGCAGACTCCCATTGAGGACACGGTGGGCGCGATGGCCGACCTCGTGCGCGAGGGCAAGGTGAAATATCTCGGCCTGTCCGAGGCCGCGCCCGACACGATCCGCCGGGCGCACGCCGTGCATCCGATCACCGCGCTGCAGACCGAGTACTCGCTGTGGAGCCGTGATCCGGAGGACGAGCTTCTGCCGACGGTGCGTGAGCTCGGCATCGGGTTCGTGCCCTACAGCCCGCTCGGCCGTGGCTTTCTGACCGGCCAGCTCCGGCGTGTCGAGGACCTGGCCGAGGACGATTACCGCCGCAGCGCGCCGCGTTTCCAGGGGGAGAATTTCTATAAGAACCTCGACTTGGTCGCCGAGATTTCCGCCATCGCCCGCGACAAGGGCTGCGCGCCGTCGCAACTGGCCCTGGCCTGGGTGCTGGCGCAGGGCGACGACATCGTGCCGATCCCCGGCACCAAACGCCGCAAGTACCTGGAGGAGAACGTGGGCGCGCTGGACGTGGCGCTCACTCCTGACGACCTCGCGCGCATTGACCGTGCGCTCCCGGTTGGTGCAGCCGCCGGCACGCGTTATGCGGCGGCGCAGATGCAGACGTTGAACCGCTGACCGGCCAGCGTTGGCGAGTGCCGCGGCCAGGATCGGGCTGCCATGACAGGGGCTGGCATGGCAAGCAGCACTGGAGCGGACCGCTGCAAGCAGGTTTCCAGCCCCGACTTGGATAGGAACCACCGCAACCGACGCCGGGCGGCCTCTCGTCAGGCCTGCGGCAGGACCCTTTGGGTTCGGAGCCGGTCGAAGAAGGTCGTGAACATGTCTTCGGTGTCGATGCAGGCCTGAAACCCTGCGCGCCGCGCCTTGATCGTGCTGCTGATGTTGTCGAAGCCGCTGTTGAAGATGAAGTCGCCGAACGGCCACGACACGAGCGTGCCGTAGGGGATAGGGCGCAGGCCGTACTTCTCGGTCATCCGTGCCCAGAGCGGGCCCTTGTCGGCCATGTAGGTCGCGAGCGGCATCGGCACCGGGTCGGCCACTTCCATGCCGAAGGCGCGGGCAATTTTCGGCCACATGTGCTGCCAGCGGAAATAGTCGCCGTTCGTGATGTTGAAGATTTCGTCGCGGGCGACCTCCGTCCGCCCCGCCCAGTCCGCGGCTTCGGCCAGGATGTCGGCCGATGTCACCTGGTAAAGCGCGCGGTAGGCGGCCTCGGTGCCGGGGAAGCGCAGCGGCAGGCCCAGTTCCTTTGACATGGCGGCATACACGGCGATGACCATCGTGAGGTTCATCGGGTTGCCGACTGCGAAACCGCAGACCGCCTCCGGGCGCAGGGCCGTGAAGCTCCAGGACCTGCCGGCGCTGCGCTCCCGCAGGAGGTCCTCCTGGTCGTAGTAGAAGTTCGGCGGCATGAGCCGTGGGTCGTCCTCGCGCGCCGGCGTCTTGAACGGCCCAAGGTCGGCGCCGTAAGCCTTGCCGCCCTGATAGAAGGTGACGTGCTGCAGCCCCGGTGAACCCTGCTTGGGCGAACCCTGCTCGACCCCGTCGAGCAGGTTGCGAAGCAGTGCCAGGTTGACCTCGCTCCTCTCGGCTGCGGTCGGCTTCTCGATATAGGCGGCGAACACGATGTGCGTGACGTCGTTGATCGGCCCCAGCTTGCTGCAGACGTCATCGGGTTGCAGCAGATCGACGGGGATTTCCTCGACGCCTGCCAGGTCGGCGCCCGTGCGACGGGATAGGCCGTAGACTTTCGTGTCGGGCTGTGCGGCCAGGTGACTTGCGGCAGCGCGGCCGATGACTCCGTGAGCGCCCGCAACCAAGACCGTGCGGCGTGCCACCATGGTTTCACTCCTTGATGCCAGGAACAGCCAAAGCGCAATGCTTTGGCGTAAGTTCACCTTGTCACCTCGGATTGCACGGCGTTGCTCCGCGACAAGAAACCGCGAAGCAAGATGGGTCCGCTTGCCCCCGATCGGTCCACTTGAAGGCGTGGCTGGCAGGCAGCGTACTCGCCGTTGGTCAGTTCCCGAAGACGGCCGTTGCCGCCGGCGCCGCCGGGCAGGATCGGGTTCGGGATTGTGCCGCGCATGGAGGTCGTGTCGGTGTCCTGGCCCACGTCGATGTCCACGAAGCCCAGCCGTCCCTCCTGGCCATAGATGCGCCTGTCCGGGAGCAGCAGCTTGATCGACAGGGCCTCGAACCCGCCCTTGTCCGCATAGCGGGTTCGCAGATGCAGCGCCGTCGGCACCGAAACACGGCAGGTGACGTGCATCGGGTCCTGGCCGACAATGGTGGCGAGCATGCCGGAACTCGGCCCGACCTCGCCGCCCCTCCTCGCAGAAGGCGCAAAGCACGCGCAATTGCCGGCCGAAGGGGGGACCGGACGGCGCCTTGGCCGATGCGGAAACGGGACGGCCCTACGACCTCAAAACCGCGTCCTGCGTCGCGGGCGGCACGCATGTCGGCCACAATGCGCAGGCGACCGAAGCGGCGCGGGCGGACGTGATGGCGTTCCTGACGGCGATGCTCCTGAAGTGAGCAAGGGGCCGGAGCGCCCTTTCCAGCGCACCGTCGGAACGGCGGCGTCCCGCTGCACAGCGTTCCACATCGTGGGCAGTAGGCATCGCAACCGAGAGTTGCTATCATCTGCGCAGTCACGCAACCGTGTTCCTCAATCGACGGGACTGATAGGTTCCGGACTATGGCTTGGGCCTCAATGGACACGAATTGACCAGCATCCGCTTTCTTCATGCTGCCGACCTGCACCTGGACAGCCCGCTGCGTGGCCTTGGCACCGATGCCCCGGCCCTGCGCATCCGGCAGGCCACGCGCGACGCGCTGGGCAACCTGGTGGAGCTCGCAATCGCCGAGAAGGTCAACTTCGTTGTGGTGGCCGGAGACCTCTACGACGGCGACTGGCCGGACTTCCGCACCGGCCAGACCCTGGTTGCGGCCTTTGCCCGGCTGACCCGCGCCGGCATCCGCGTGGTGGCGATCCGCGGCAACCACGATGCGGAAAGCGTGCTGACGAAGTCTCTGCGCCTCCCCGACGGCGCCACCTTGCTGCGCGCCGACCGCCCGGACACGGTGGAATGGCCGGAGTTCGCGGTGGCGGTGCATGGGCAGAGCTTCGCATCGCGTGACATCCAGCAGAACCTTGCCCAGGGCTACCCGACGCCGACGCCGAACCGCTTCAACATCGGGCTGCTGCACACCGCCGCAACGGGCCGGCCCGGCCACGCCTCCTACGCGCCTTGCACAGTGGAGCAGTTGGCGTCGCACGGCTACGATTACTGGGCGCTCGGCCACATCCACGCACGCGAGGAGGTGCTGCGCGATCCATGGATCGTGTTTCCCGGCAACCTGCAGGGCCGCCATGTCAACGAGGGTGGCGCCAAGGGCGCCAGCCTTGTCAC
>CAXTUQ010000177.1:0-1874 GCA_964247405.1 uncultured Acetobacteraceae bacterium | reverse complement strand
TCCGCCCTTTGGACGCGGTGCGTTGGCAACGCGTCTCGGTGGACTGCGAAGGCGCTGCCGATGAGGAGGCGGTGCTGGAACGCTGCCGCTGCGCCATCGGCGAGGCGGTGGACGCCGCCGCAGGCCGCCCGCTGGCGCTGCGGTTGCGGCTTGAGGGTCCCTGCCCCGCCCACATGGCCCTGGCCCGCGACCCGGCCACGCTGCGGCAGAAGCTGCTCGCCGCCGGGTTGGAAGTGGCGGAGGCAGACACGTTCTGGCTGGAGGACGTGCGCGTCGCGACCCGGCCGATGCTGGATTTGGAAACGCTGCGTGCGCGACAGGACGCGGTGGGACGGCTGGTGCGGGCGGTCGACTCGCTGGCGGCCGCACCGGAGGCGGCCACGGGTGTCGCCGCTGCGGCGCAGGGCTACGCGGCGGCCTTGCTGGACCGGGGCGCCGGCGGGTTGCGCCAGGCGCTTGGTCCCGACCACCCCGCGGTGCGTGCGGCCGAGGGCCGGCTGCCGCCGGAACTGCTGCAGCGGGCGCGTGACCTCCTGCTGGCCCGGCTCGCCCAGGGCTGAAGCGCCGGCCATGCGCCTGACCCGCCTGGTCCTGAAGCGCTACGGCAGCTTCGAGGACGCCGCCCTGGACTTCGATCCCGCGCCGGGGCGGATCAACCTCGTGCTCGCGCCGAATGGCGCCGGCAAGTCCGTGCTGCGTGCGGCGTTCGGCGACCTGCTGTTCGGCATCGGCGGGCAAACGCCGATGGGGTTCCGGCACGGCTACGCCGGCATGCAGCTTTCCGCAACCGGTGTGGCCGCCGACGGCACACGCTTCGCCTTCACCCGGCGCAAGGGCAACAAGAACACCCTGACCGGCCCTGACGACGCGGCGCTCGACGGAGGCTGGCTGGACCGGCTGCTGGGCCGCGCGGACCGCGACCTGTTTGCCCAGTTGTTTGCGCTGGACACGGAGCGGCTGCGCCAGGGCGGCCGTGACCTGCTGAGTTCCGGCGGCATGCTGGCCGACGCGTTGCTCGCAGCCGCAGGCGGCCTGCGCGAAGCCTCGGCGTTGCGGCGGAGCCTGGAAGAGGAACGCGACCAGTTGGCGCCGCTGCGCAAGACGGCGCAACGCCCGTTCTACCTCGCGCTGGAACGCTGGTCGGACAGCCGGCGCCTGCTGCGGCAAAGCCTCGTGCGGCCGCAGCAGTGGTTGGAGCGGGAGACGCTGCTGCATGAGGCCGAAGGGCTGCGGGACGGCAGCAACAAGGCAGCCGCCGAGGCCGGCGACCGGTTGCGCCGCCTGGAACGTGTCCGCCGCGTCCGCCCGTTGCTGGCCCGTCATGCCGCCGCGGCCGCCTGGCTCGCCGAGCATCCAAACGCGCCGGTGCTGCAGGCGGGCCTCGCGGCGCAGTTGCCGGAGGCGCGTGGCGCGGTGGCGCAGGCGGTGCACATGCTGGAAACCGCGCGCGGCGTCCTGAACCGGCTGGACATCGAGATCGCCGCCATCCTGCCCGACGACGCTCTGCTGGCGCAGGCAGAAGGGATCGCGCGGCTGGTGGAGGCTGCCGGGCTTGCGTCCCAAGCGGCATCGGCGTTGCCGGCGGCCGAAGCGGCGCTTGGGGCCGTGCAACGGCGCGTCGCCGAGCATCTGGATGCGCTTGGCCGGGCGGACGCCATCGCGCATCCGGCTGACCTCGTGCCAGCTCCCGCATTCCTGGCGCAGTTGCGCCGGCTGGTGGCCGAGCACGCCGCCCACGTGGCTACTGCGGCGGGCTTCCCGCGCCGTCTTGCCGAGCATTCGGTCCGGCTGGCCGAGGCCGAGCAGGCGTTGGCGGCCCTTCCCCTCCCTGGCGACACGCTGCGGTTGGGCGAGGTGCTCGGGGAGGTCCGGCT
>CAXTUQ010000176.1:0-9991 GCA_964247405.1 uncultured Acetobacteraceae bacterium | reverse complement strand
CGGGCGCTCCGCGCCTGGCCCCGCGCGCATACCGGTCAGCCCAAGGGGCTGCCGGACTGACCTGGCACCCGGCCAGCGGCTGGCATTGCTGGCAAGAAACGTGATGCAGGTGGTTGAGCGTGCCGTCACAGGGCCAACGGCAGAAACAAGGGTTCACCGTGCCGCGAGGCGGCAAGCCCTTCGGGACCGCAGCCCGCTGGCAGCCGGTGCCGAGCACAGGCGCCAGACCGTTGGCCCCCTCGCGCACATCCGGCGTCCGCTTGTTGCCGCCACGTTTGGACGGCGGGACCACGCGGGCGGCCAACGCCCATTCCTCATCTGTCAGACCGCTTGGACAGCGCAGCCCGCTGCGGTCATGTCGCGCACGGTTCCCTTGCGTCCACATCCAGAAACCCTCGCAAGGCGATCCAACCCCAAGGAAACCATAACCAACTTGACATCATCAACATGATCTTGGATGGACACTGAGAGGCAATATGCCGTCAACGTGCGGACAAGGTCTGATACATATGTCCGCTTTTCACCGATTGTGTTGCAAAGTCACTTGTGGCCGTTGCCAGAACAATCATGCGCAAAGACGCTGCGTCAAAACCTGCATCACGCACGATATCTGTTCTCGCAATCGAACAAGTAGAAACATGTTATCACGTCCGTTATGAGACTAAATTTTTTAGTACAATTTAAAAATTGCGAAGATTCAAACTGAGAGATTACTTATGCGGTATCGATCCTGCCGGCTCCAGGCCGATCTCCCGCAACACGGCGCGTGTGTCCGCGCCGGCCTCCAATGCCTTGGCCAGCGTGGCGCAGGATGTGACTGAGAAGCGCGGCGCCGTACGGGGCAGCCGGTCGCTGAACACGCCGAGCGCCGCCATCTGCGGATGCGCCTGCGCTTCCGACCAGCTGAGCACCGGCGTGACGCAGGCTTCGGTCCCGGCGAACCGCGCGGCCCAGTCGTCCCGCCTGTGGGTCGCGAACCGCTCGGCGAACTGGCGGGCCATGTCGGGCCAACCGGCGCGGTCGTGCTGGGACGCGGGCGGGACCGTATCCTCCAAGCCCAGCCCCGCCAGCAGCGCCCGGAAGAACTTCGGCTCAATCGCGGCGACGGCCACGTAGCCGCCGTCCGCCGTGGCATAGGTCCGGTAGAACGGCGCGCCGCCGTCCAGGATGTTGTCCCGGCGCGCGTCCCGCCATTGCCCGGCGGCCCGGAACCCATGGGTCATCGCCGTGAGCGATGCCGCACCCTCCAGGATGCTGGTTGCGACGACCTGGCCCCGTCCCGTGGCGCGGGCGGCCAGGAGGGCGGCCAGGACGCCGCAGGCCAACTGCATCGCGCCGCCGCCGAAATCGGCCACCAGGTTGAGCGGCACGGGCGGCGGCGTGCCGGGGTCGCCCATCGCCAGCAGCGCGCCGGTCAGGCCGAGGTAGTTCAGGTCATGCCCGCTGTCCCCGGCCATCGGCCCGGCATCGCCCCATCCGCTGATTCGCCCATACACCAGGCGCGGGTTGGTGGCGAGGCAGGGGTCGGGGCCGAGGCCCAGCCGCTCCATGACGCCGGGGCGGAACCCTTCGAGCAGGACGTCGGCACGGGCGATCAGGGTCCGCGCGGCCGCAAGCCCGTCCGGACCTTTCAGGTCGAGCGCCACGGACCGCTTGCCGCGGGCCAGGGCGTCGTGCCGGGGCGGGACGGGGATGCCGAGGTCGGACGCGCCCACCCGGTCCAGCCGAACGACGCTCGCACCCATCTCGGCCAGCACCAGGCCGCAATGCGGCACCGGCCCGATGGCCGCCATTTCGACAACCACGGTTCCGGCCAGCGGGCCAGAGGAAGGACCAGTCATTGACATCGGGGCATTGAACTACCTAACGTTTGCTTAGGCAAGCTGAGGGAGAGCGCCGTGGCGCCTGATACTATCGCATCGCATCCAGTCAGCGTCTCCTCCAACGACCCTTATTTGACCCATGAGCATGAGCTGTTCCGCGACCAGGTCCGCCGCTTCGTGGACACCGAGGTGAAGCCCCATGCGGAGGCGTGGGAAACCGAGGGCCATGTCCCGCGCGCCGTCATTGCGCGCATGGGCAAACTCGGCTTCCTCGGCGTCCGCTACGCCGAGGAATACGGCGGCAGCGCCATGGACACGGTTGCCAGCGCCGTTCTCGCAGAGGAGCTTGGGCGCTCCACCTTCGGCGGTTTCGCCGCCACGGTGCTGGTGCACACAGACATGGCATCCCCGCATCTGGCCAACGCCGGCACGCCAGAGCAGCAGGCGCGCTGGATGCCGGATCTCATCGCGGGCCGCAAGGTGTGCGCGGTCGCGGTGACGGAGCCGGACGCCGGGTCGGACGTGGCGGCGATGCGCAGCACGGCCCGGCGCGATGGCGACGAGTGGGTGCTGAACGGCGCCAAGATGTACATCACCAACGGGGTGCTGGGCGACCTGGTCTTCGTGGCCGCAAAGACCGACACCGCCG
Source organism: uncultured Acetobacteraceae bacterium (assembly GCA_964247405.1). GTDB lineage: Bacteria > Pseudomonadota > Alphaproteobacteria > Acetobacterales > Acetobacteraceae > CAHJXG01. The sequence goes on along the minus strand of CAXTUQ010000176.1, from coordinate 7,519 downwards.
CCCGTGGCAGCCGCGGCGTCTCGATCTTCGCGGTGGAGAAGGGCACCCCGGGCTTCAGCGTCGGCCGGGCGTTGCGCAAGCAGGGCTGGCTGTCCTCCGACACCGCGGAGCTGGTGTTTCAGGACTGCTGCGTCCCGCACGCCAACATGCTGGGCGGCGAGAACCGCGGCTTCTACGCCATCATGCGGAACTTCCAGAACGAGCGCGTGGTGCTGGGCGCGCAGGCGATGGGGGAGGCGCAGGCGGCCATCGCGATCACGCTCGACTGGGTGCGGCAGCGCCGGGCGTTCGGGGCCACGCTGTGGGACAAGCAGGCCATCCGGCAGAAGCTCGCGATGCTGTCGGCGGAGGTCGAGGCGGCCCGGCGCCTCGTGTACCATGCCGCCTGGCTCGACGCGCAGGGCCGCGACTGCGTGCGGGAGGTGTCCATGGTCAAGGCGTTGTGCGGCGAGCTGGTGAACAAGGTGATGTACTCCTGCCAGCAGTTCCACGGCGGCATGGGCTACCTCCGCGAAAGCGCCATCGAGCGCATGGTGCGGGACGCGCGCATCCAGTCCATCGGCGGCGGCGCGACGGAGGTGATGCTGGAGGAGGTCGCGAAGCGCATGTAGGAAGCGGCCCATGGACACGGCCATGCCCGGCGCGGAAGCGCCCGTGCTCGACGACCTGCTGCGCAGCCGCTGGAGCTGCCGCGGCTTCGCGGAAACGCCCGTGCCGCGGCCAATGATTGAGCGCCTCCTGGAGATGGCGCAACGGACCCCGTCCTGGTGCAACACCCAGCCTTGGCGCCTGACGCTCACCTCGGGTGCTGCGACCCGGCGGCTGGCCGAGGCGCTGTCGGAGCATCAAAGAACGGGCGCCCCCGACCAGCCGGACCTGCCGTTCCCGGCCGCCTACCGGGGGGAATACCTGGCCCGGCGGCGGGAGTGCGGCTACCAGCTTTATGGCGCCGTGGGCATTGAGCGCGGCGACCGCGTGCGCTCGGCGGCGCAGGGGCAGGAAAACTTCCGGTTCTTCGGCGCCCCGCACTTCGCGCTGATCACCACGGAGCGCGACCTCGGCACCTACGGCGCCATCGACTGCGGCGGCTACGTCTCGGTGTTCCTGCTGGCGGCACAGTCCCTCGGGCTGGCGGCGATCCCGCAGGCGGCGGTCGCGGCCTACAGCCCGTGGCTGCGGGACTACTTCGGCCTGCCCAATAACCGGCTGGTGGTTTGCGGCATTTCGTTCGGCTACCCCGACCCGGCGCATCCCGCCAACGGGTTCCGCACCAACCGCGCGCCGGTCACGGAGGTGGTTGACTGGCGGGATTGAGGGTGCCGTCGAGTTCGCCCCATCGCGCCGCGTCGAGCGCCGTTCGCCGCATCAGCAGCCGGGCCGTCCCGGCCTGCGCCACCGTGCCTTCTTGGTTTATCAGCGCGATGCCGAGGCCCAGCAATCCCCGGTCGGGATGCTTCACCGCCCGCATCTCCGCGACCATGATGTCGGCATGGATGGTGTCGCCGGGCCGGACCGGCGCCCTGAAGTCCCAGGTGACGCCCAGCAGCGCGATCACCGTGCCGTCGATCAGGTCGAGCCGCGAGGCCAGCCCGAACGCCAGCCCAATTCCCATCGGGCCGTGCGCGACGCAGGCCCCGAACTCCGTCGCCGCCGCGAACGCCTCGTCCGTGTGCACGGGGTTGTAGTCGCCGGTCAGCCCGGCGAACGCGCCGATGTCCGCCGCCGTGATCGTGCGGCCCGGTGTCCTGAACCGCTGCCCCACCCGGAACTCATCAAACAGCCGGCCCATCGCCCGCCCTTGCCTCGTCCCGAAGGTCCTTGCGCCGGACCTTGCCGGTGATCGTCATCGGCAGGCTGTCGCGGAACTCGACCAGGCGGGGGTACTCGTGGCCGGAAAGCCGCGACTTCACGAAATCCTGGATCTCCCGGCCCAGCGCGTCGTCCGACACCACGCCCTCGCGCGGCACCACCACGGCCTTGACCAGCTCGCCGCGCACCCGGTCGGGAACGCCGACCACCGCCGCCATGGCGACGGCCGGGTGGTGCATCAGGCAGTCCTCGATCTCGGTCGGCCCGATGCGGTAGCCGCCGGACATAATCAGGTCGTCGTTGCGGCCATGGAACCAGAAATACCCGTCCTCGTCGCGGTGGCCGGTGTCGCCGGTCAGCAGCCATCCGCCGCGGAACTTGTCCGCCGTCGCCTCCGGCTTGTTCCAGTAGCGCAGGAAGAACACGGGGTCGGGGGCCTGCACGGCGATAGTGCCCGGGGTGCCCGGCGGCAGCGGCCTCCCGTCGTCATCCACCACCTCCAACGTATGGCCCGGCAGCGCCCGGCCCATCGAACCCTGCTTGAGCGGCATCAGGCCGGCGCAGTTCGCCACCGTCAGGTTCGCCTCGGTCTGTCCATAGAACTCGTTGATGGTGCTGCCGAAGGTGTCGCGGCCCCATTCGAGCATCTCGTCGCCCAGCCGCTCCCCGCCGCTGGCGACGCTGCGCAGCCGAAAGGCGTGGCGGCCGGGCTGCGTGACCTGCCGCATCATCTTGAGCGCGGTTGGCGGCAGGAACGCGTTGCGGATGGCGTGGCGGGCGAGCAGGGCGAAGGCTTCCTCGGAGTCGAACTTGGTGAAGCGCTTCGCCAGCACGGGGACGCCGTGGAACAGGGACGGCAGCAGCACGTCCATCAGCCCGCCGGCCCAGGCCCAGTCGGCCGGGGTCCACATGCGGTCGCCGGGCTGCGGGAAGAACTCGTGCGGCAGTTCGACGCCCGGCAGGTGGCCCAAAAGCATCCGGTGGGCGTGCAGCACGCCTTTCGGGTTGCCGGTGGTGCCGGACGTGTAAACGATCAGCGCCGGGTCATCGGCCGCCGTGTCCACCATTGTCTGGTCGGGCGACGCCGCCGCGATCAGCGAGGCCCAGCTCAGCACGTGGCCGGCCACCTGCTCGTCGATGCTGATCAGCAGGGGATTGGCGTGAAGCCGCCCGTCAAGCTCCAGGAGCTTGCCGATGCCCGCCTCGTTCGACACCACGGTGCGCGCCCCGCTGTCGTTCAGCCGGTACTCGATGGCGTCCGGGCCGAACAGGGTGAACAGCGGCAGCGCGACCGCGCCGAGCCGGTAGGCCGCCAAGTGCGCGACTGCGGCTTCCGGGCATTGCGGCAGCAGGATGCCGACCCGGTCGCCCCGGCCGATGCCATGCGCCGTCAGCGCGTTCGCCAGCCGGCGGGATTGGTCCTGCAGATGCTCGAACGTCGCCTCCGCAACAGTGCCGTCCGCCGCTTCCGAGATCATGGCGAGGCGGCCGGCCCCGACATGCCGGTCGCAGATGGCGGCGGCGATGTTGAACCGGTCGGGGATTTGCCATCGGAACGCGGCGCGGACTTGCTCGTAGCTGCGGCCATCGGCGGCCATGGGGTTTTTCCTTGTTTTCTCCCTAACGAGTGTTAGCCTCGCACACACGCAGAGCGGCATCAAGCCGCCGCGGTCCGGGGGAGCCGATTGCATGGGGAAGGCGTTCACTGCGCTGCTGGGGGCGCTGCTGCTGGGGGCTGCGCTGTCCGCGCATGGGGCAGCGGCCCAGCCTGTCAGGATCGGCGTCCTCAATGACCAGTCCGGCATGTACGCGGACCTGTCCGGGCCAGGCTCCGTCGTTGCGGCGCGCATGGCCGTGGAGGACTTCGGCGGCACCGTGCTCGGGCGGCCCGTCGAGGTGATCTTCGCCGACCATCAGAATAAGCCCGACGTGGGCGCCGCCATCGCCGCCCGGTGGTATGAGGCGGAGGGCGTGGACGCCATCGTCGATGTGCCCGTGTCGTCCGTCGCCCTCGCCGTGCAGGAGGTCGCCCGACGGGACAACCGGATCGTGATGTTCTCCGGCGCCGGAAGCTCCGACCTGACGGGGAAGCAGTGCTCGCCCATGGGGACCCATTGGGCGTTCGACACGGTGGCGCTGTCGAAGGGCACGGCGCTCGCGGTGACGCGGTCGGGCGGCAAGAGCTGGTTCTTCATCACGGCCGACTACGCGTTCGGCACGGCCTTGGAGGCCGACGCGCGGGCCACCATCACCCAAGCCGGCGGGACCGTGGTCGGCGGCGTCCGGCATCCGCAGGGGACGACCGACTTCTCCTCCTACCTGCTGCAGGCGCAGGCGTCGAAGGCCCGCGTGGTCGCGCTGGCCAATGCCGGGTCCGATACGATCAATGCCGTGAAGAGCGCCGCCGAGTTCGGCATCGTGGCGGGCGGGCAGGAATTGGCCGGGCTGCTGATCTTCGTGTCGGACGTCCATGCGCTGGGCTTGCCGGTCGCGCATGGCTTGATGCTGACGGAAAGCTTCTACTGGGACCTGAACGACCGCACCCGCGCCTGGTCCGCGCGGTTCGGGCCGCGGATGGGCGGGCGTATGCCGACCATGGCGCACGCCGGCGTTTATAACGCGGTGACGCACTACCTGCAGTCGGTCAAGGCGGCCGGGACCGACGAGCCGAACGCGGTCGCGGCCAAGATGCGGGAGTTGAAGGTCGCCGATGCCATCCTGGACTCCGCCACCGTCCGGGAGGACGGGCGGGTGATGCGGCCGTTCTACTTGTTCGAGGTCAAGACGCCGGCGGAGTCCCGCAAGCCCTACGACTATTACAAGCTGATCCGCGAGATCCCGGCCGAGGAGGCCGCGCGCCCGCTGAACGAGGGCCATTGCCCCTTAATCCGGTGATGCGGCCCCGTAGCGTCCGCCCTCGAACGCCAGCCGGCCCTGGCGCAGCAGCAGGTTGGCATGGGCGAGCGCCTCGCTGAACGCGAAGCTCATCTGGTGCGGGTCGTCGATGGCCCGGCCGAACACCACCGGCACCAACTCCGCCGCCGACAGCCGCCGGTCGCGGCAGGCGGCGAGGATCGCGTCGCAGCGCAAGGCGTGGTGGGCCGCCAGCTCGTCCAGCCGGGCGTGCAGGCCGATGAAAGGGAGGTTGTGCCCGGGCAGGATCAACGTGTCGGCGGGGATCGCCTCCTTGAGCGCCGCCAGCGAGCGCAGGTAGATGCCGAGCGGGTCGCCCTCGGGGTCGTTGGCCTGCACGCTGATGTTGGGCGAGATGCGCGCCAGGACCTGGTCCGCCGCCAGCAGCAGCTTGTCCGCCGGGCAGTGCAGCATGACCTGCTCCGGCGCGTGCCCCCCGCCGCTCAGCACGTCGAAGCGGCGCCGGCCGATGCGGAGCGTTTCACCCGCGATAAGCCGGCGGAAGGTGCGCGGCAGCCCGGTGATCATGCGCAGGTAGCGGTGCCCGTTGGTCAGCAGCCGGTCCGCCACGGCTGGGTCGAGGCCGTGCGCCAGGTAGAAGGCGCGATACGGCTCGGCATTCGCGGCGTCGGGGTCGAGCTGGATGGTCAGGCAGGTCAGGTACTCGGTCTGGCTCATCAGCAGCGGGCTGCCGGTCCGCTCGGCGAGCCACCCGGCCATGCCGACGTGGTCCGGGTGGAAGTGCGTCGCGATGATGCGGGTGATGGGGCGGTGCCGCAGCGGCCCGTCCAGCAGCGCCTCCCACAAGGCGCAGGTCGTGTCGTCGCCGATCCCGGTATCGACGACCGCGACGCCGCCTTCATCCGCAATCAGGAACACATTGACGTGGTCCAGCCGGAACGGCAGCGGCAGCCGCACCCATTCGATCCCCTCGGCAACCGCGACCGGCGTGCCGATTGCGGGAGGCTCCGGGTGCGGGAACAGCAGGGGGGCGGCGCGTCCTGGGTCAGTCATTGTGGGCACCTTTTTCCAATCGACGGCCTCGGTCCAAGAACAGTCCTCTTGCGACGCCCGGCACCGCCGAGAGATAGGCGCCCCGGCGCGATCACGTCCATGGCCCTGCGGCCGTTGCCGTCCTTGACGGACCGAAACTTGTCAAACTAGCGTCTGGTAACAAGGCGCCAAAGCCAGCGCGAGCAGGAAACGATCATCATGGACGCCGTCACCGCCCTGACCAGTGCACCGCTGCGCCCGCTGCCGGCCCGGTGGCGCCTCGGCAATCAAGCCGAAATGCTGGCGGAAGCGCGGGCAGCGGAGGCGAAGGGGTCGGACCAGTACTGGGCCTGGGCCGCTGACCACATGCGCTGGATGCGTCCGTGGGACACGCTGCGTGAGGGCGAGCTGGGCGACTTCCGCTTCTTCTCAGGCGGATTGCTGAACGTTGCCGACAACTGCGTGGACCGCCATGCCGAGAACCCCGCCACCGCGGACCGCGACGCCGTGATCTGGGAGGGCGAACCCGGCGATGTCCGCCGGCTGACCTTTCGCGCGCTGCGGGACCAGGTGGCCCGCTGCGCCAACGGCCTGCGCGCGCTGGGGGTGGAGCGGGGCGACGTGGTAGCGATCTACCTGCCGAACCTGCCCGAAGCCTTTGCGGCCATCCATGCCTGCAACCGCATCGGCGCGATCTACACCGTGCTGTTCAGCGGGTTCGCCCCGGACGCGGTGGCGTTGCGGCTGCGGTCGTCGCGCGCCAAGGTGGTGGTGACGGCGGATGCGGCATGGCGGCGGGGCCGGCGGGTGCCCCTGCTGGCGAACCTGCGGGCCGCGAAGGCGGGGATCGACACGCTGCGCCGCAGCGTCGTCGTGGACCGCACCGGGTCGGCCCCGGCGCTGGAGCCTGGGGAGGTCGGCTGGGACGCGCTGCTGGCCGGGCAATCGCCCGACTGCCCCTGCGTGCCGTTGGAGGCGAATGACCCGGCCTTCCTGATCTTCACCTCCGGCACGGAAAGCAAGCCCAAGGGCGTCGTGCACAGCACGGCCGGGTTCATGGTCGGCGCATGGGCCAACGTGCAATGGCAGGTCGGGCCGCAGCCGGACGACGTGTACTGGTGCGCGGCCGACGTGGGCTGGCTGACCTTCCCCATCCAGGCGGTGATCGGCGGCCTGGCGCAGGGCATGACGCTGTTCTGCTACGAAGGGGCACTCGACTACCCGGATCGGCTGCGCCTGCTGGACACGGCGGAACGCCACGGGGTCACGAAGATCCTGGTGGCGCCGACCGGCCTGCGGATGCTGCGGGCGGCCGGCGACGATGCTGTGCGGGCGTACCGGCCGTCGCGGCTCCGGCTGATCACGGCCCAGGGCGAGCCGCTCGACCCGGACACGGCGGCATGGGTGGAGCGGACGCTCGACGCGCCCGTGGTGAACGCCTATGGCCAAACCGAGACCGGCTCCACCTGGACTTACCCGGTGCACGGGGTCGATCCGAGCAAGCCCGGCAGCAGCGGCACGCCCGTGCCGGGCCATGCCTGCGCGGTGGTGGACGACGAGGGGCGGGCCGTGCCGCCGGGCACGCGGGGCAACCTGGTGCTGACCGCCCCCTTCCCTACCCTCGCCCGCACCATCTGGGATGACCCGGCGCGCTACCAGGCGACCTACTTCAGCCGCTTCCCCGGCGCCTACGCGACCTCGGACGAGGCGGTGCAGGACCGGGACGGCCAGATCTGGGTGCTGGGGCGCGCCGACGACGTCATCAACGTCGCGGGCCACCGCCTGTCGACCGGCGGCATCGAGG
>CAXTUQ010000175.1:0-10054 GCA_964247405.1 uncultured Acetobacteraceae bacterium | reverse complement strand
CGCCCGCCCAGCGCCTTGATCAGCGTGCTCTTGCCCGCCCCGTTCTCGCCCACCAGGGCATGAACCTCGCCCGGCGCCGCCGCGAGCGAGGCTCCTTGCAGCGCCCGCACGCCGCCGAAGGATTTCGTCAGGCCGGCCGCCTCCACCGCCGGGCGAAGGGCGGCGGCCCCGGGATGGGGCGTCATGCGGCGGGCAGGTTGACCTCAAGCCGCCCGGCGCAGGCCGTGCCGTTGAGCGCCGCGTCCACGCACAGCTTCAGGATGGGGCTGCTGCCGCCATCGGTGAAGTCGGCGAAGAAGCTGTCGGGCTGGTCCTCGAACGCGGTCTCGCCCAGCTTCACCTGGTCGCTGGTCAAGGGCGCCAGCGGCACCACCAGGTCCTGCTTCGGATGCTTGCCGGCCAGGATGCGCCGGGCCAGCTCCAGCGAGATGACCGACAGGTACGGAGGCTGGCCGATGGACAGCCCGTCCACCTTGTGCCCGTTGTAGCCGACCATGAAGCGGCGGAACCCGTTCTCGCCTTCGCCTGCCACCGGGGGCAGGGTGCGGTTGGCGTTGATGAACGCCTTGATGACGCCGTCCGTGCCGCCCTGGCACCAGATGCCGTCGATGGGCGGCAGGGAGGGCAGGATGGACGCCGTGTTGCGCTCCGCGGTGGAGGAGTCCCACATGCCGGTGTAGCGGTTCACCACCTTGATGCCGGGCGCGCGGCCGAACACGTCGTCCGCGCCCTTGTTGCGCTCCTGGTCCACCTCCGTCCCGGCGACCCCCGTCACCATGATGATGTTGCCCTGGCCGCCCAGCTTCTTCACGAGAAACTCGGCCCAGGCCCGGCCCATCTCGTACTGGTTCGTGTTCACCTTCAGGCACTTCGCCGTGGTCACGGTGTTGTCGAAGGCGATCATCAGGATGCCCCGCGCGGCGCCCTGGTTGATGATGCCGTTCAGCCCGGTGGGGGACGCCGCGTTGATGATGATCGCATCCGGCTTCTGCGAGATCAGGTTGGACAGTTGCTGCGACTGCTTGCTCACGTCGTTGTCCGCGTTGAAGACGCTGCCCTCGACCTCGGACTTGTAGGGTTCCATCTGCAGCGCGGCCTTGAAGACGTTCTCCATCTCCAGCCGCCACTTGTTGCCGATGTAGGAGTTGGACAGGGCGATCTTGAACATCTTGCCCTGCGCCGCCGCGGCCCGGCCCGGCCCGGCGAGGGCCATCCCAGCAAGCCCAGCTCCCCCCGCCTTGAGGAGCGTGCGCCGCGGAAACGGTTGAACAAATGCCTGCATGGAGTCCCCCGGCCCAAGCTCGTTGCGGCTTGGTTCCAATGTGTCGCGGGCGATCCGGCTCGTTTTGCATGCCGTCCGCCTTCTGCGCCTACCTTGCGTCAGGCATCGTCCGGGAACAAGCCTGTGCGTGCCTCCTGCCGAGGCGTGGCCCGACGCGCTACCCCTGCTCCGGCCAGCCCGCGGCCGGCTTCCAGGTGCCCGTTCGCGATGACTCCAGCATGTCCTCGATCAGCCTCGCCACCCGCGCCGCATGGGCGAAGCCGGTCGCCGTCGCGGTGCCGCGCAGGATGTCGTCGCGCAGCGCCGCGTAGGCGAGCGCGACGTTGGCGGCCTCGTCCGGCATCGGCGTGGCCTCCCCCTCGTCCACCGGCACGGCCGCGCCGTCGAGCAGCAGGCGCAGCCGGCTCGACTGGAAGCCGCGCGGCGCCCCGCCTTCCAGGACAAGCTCATGCGCCTCGCCCGTCACAACGAGGCGGAACGGCGTCGCCTCGGGCGGACGGCCGCCCGCCACCTCGACCGACAGCGGGGCGCCACCGGCCAGGCGTGCCTGCACGAGAAGGTGGTCGGGCGTGGTCCGCGCCTGCCGCGCCGGGCCGCCGTCCGCTTCCACCTCGACCTGCGGAAACTGCGTCGTCGCCAGCGCCGACGCCCCGGCGAGTTCGCCGAGCACCGCGATGGCGGTATCGAGCGTATGGGCGCCCTGAATGGTCGCCAGCGTGACGCCGTTCTCCGGCTTCTCGCCGAAGGCCATCGCCGCCTCCACCTTCGGCCCGAACGCCATGGCCGTGGACACGATCCGGGCGCTCAGCACGCGGCCGATTGCGCCGGAGGCGATGAGATCGCGCGCCTTCCGCACGGCCGGGTTGCTCCGGGTTTGCAACCCGATTGCGGCGTGGACGCCCGCGGCCCGCGCCGCTTCGGCCAGCGTCTCCGATTCAGCCCGGTCGCGCCCGAGCGGGTATTCGCAATAGATGTGCTTCCCCGCGGCCACCGCCCCGAGCAGCAGGTCGCGATGGGCCGGGACGTTCACCGCCACCGTGACGATGTCGATGCCGGGATCGGCGAACAACTGCCGGGGGTCCGCGTAGGCCGCCCGCGCGCCGAAGGCCTGCGCGGCCCGCTCGGCGGACGGCTGGTCCCGGGTCGCGACGGCGGCAAGCTCAAGGCCCGCCAGCCCCCGCACCGCCGGCACGTGCGAGATCTTCGCCCAGCCCCGCTCGGCGCTGGCGCCGATGATCCCGACCCGCAATGTCTTGTCCATCACATGCTCCTGTTCCTGTTCACCGGACATGGAACGCGGGGCCGGGCGGGGCCAGCAGGCCCTACGTTTCGGCTGCCGAAACGGCGCGGTTGGAATGCGTCGGCGCCCGCATGTCCGAGAAGCTTCTGACAAGCGCGTCGATGAAGCTGCGCAGCTTGGGCGAAGCCTGCCGGCCCGGCGGATACACGACGTGCATCTCGCGGATCGGACCCGCATAGGCTGGGAGCAGATGCTCAAGCTCCCCCGTCGCGAAGTGGCGCTTCAGAATCTCGATGTCCTGCAGGACGATGCCGTGGCCGGCGATGGCGGAGGCGATCAGGCTCCGGCCGTCGTTCACCTGCAAGCGCCCGGCGACCGTGACCGTCTCAGTCATCCCGTCCTTCTCGAACGTCCAGTCCGCGAGCGGCGGCTTGAACCAGTAGTTATAGAGCAGGCACTCGTGATTCTGCAGGTCCAACGGCACGAGCGGCCGGCCCCGCCGGCGCAGGTACGCGGGCGCCGCGCAGGCAGCCAGCCGGAAGGCGGCGAAGCGGCGGGCGACGAGGCTTGAATCCTCCAGCGTGCCGATCCGCACCACGGCGTCGAAACGCTCGCCGACGACATCCACCGTCCGGTCGGTCAGCACCAGCTTGACGCTCACCTCCGCGTTGCGCGCCAGGTAGTCGGCAATGAACGGCATGAGCCTGGCGCTGCCGAAGGTGTAGGGCGCGCTGATCGTGAGCTGGCCGCGCGGCGCGCTGCCGAACTCGGCGACGGCGGTTTCAGCCGCCTCCGCGTCGCGCACCACGGCGCGGCAACGGTCGTAGAACGCCTGCCCGGCCTCGGTGACGCTGTGCCGCCGGGTGGTCCGCACCAGCAATTGCACGCCGAGGCGTTCTTCCAGCGCCGCGACGTGCTTGCCGACGAGTTGCGAGGACATGGACAGCGCCCGGCCGGCCATCGCGAAGGAGCCTGTCTCGACCGCCCGCACGAAGCAGGTCATCTCGGTCAGCCGATCCATGGCCGGTTTTCCCCTGCAAGCGGTGATTCCGCATAAGGAAACCTCTGCCGCCGCCTGGTGTCCAGGCTGGCCGGCTTGCGCCCGGACGCGCCGGGCCGTAACCCGCCAGCAATGCGGGAAACCCGTCATGCCCGTCGCCCCTTCGCGCCCAACGCTGCATCCGACGTCCCGAACCGTTCGCAACCGGCTGCTGCGCCTCCTGCCGCCGGCTGAGCTGGAGCGGCTGTGGCCGCGGCTGGAGCCGGTCGAGCTGTCCGCGAAGTCCGTGCTGCTCACGCCGGGCACCGCGGTTGAAAGCGTGCATTTCTTGGAAACGGGCACCGTCTCCATGATCGCGATGCTGGAGGACGGCGTGCAGATCGAGGTCGGCCTGGTCGGATCGGAGGGCATGGCCGGCCTGCCCCTGCTGCTCGGCGTCGCGACCTCCGCGCTGGAGGGGATGGCGCAGTTGGACGGTACGGCGCTGCGGCTGCCGGCCGCCGGGTTCCGCGCCGCGCTGGCCGAGGCGCCGAGCCTTCCGGGCCTGCTGCTGCGCTACGTCGATGCGTTCCACGTCCAGGTGGCGCAGACTGCCGCCTGCAACGGGCGCCACCGGATCGGGCAGCGCCTGGCGCGGTGGCTGCTGATGACGCACGACCGGGTGGACGGCGACCGCTTCCCGATGACGCAGGAGTTCATGTCCATCATGCTCGGCGTGCGGCGGCCCGGCGTGACGCTGGCCATCGGCGCGCTGCAACGCTCCGGCCTGGTGCGGCACGACAAGGGCTGGGTGCGGGTGCTCGACCGTCCCGGCCTGGAGGCCGCGTCCTGCGAGTGCTACGGCATCGTCCAGCGGCGCTTCGACTGGCTGATGCCGCCATCATAGATGAACGCCGCGAACCGTCCGATAGCGTACGGCGGCCTGTGCCGATCTGCTGTAGCGAGCTTGGGTCCGGCACTCGGACTGGAGCGCCCCGAATGCCGCAACCCGTTGAAGACCGCGCCGCCGACGAAGGATTGGCCTCCGGCGGGATTCGCGCCGTCCTCGACGGACGCCGCCTTGACCTCGGCAGCTTGGGAAGGAACGTGGCCGGCGATGGCGGCGCCCGCATGGACCCTGCCGTCCCAGTCGGACAGGGCGGGCTGGAACAGCGCCTGCGCGAGCTGGTCGAGCGGTTGGAGCGCACGGCGGGCACGCTGGATGCGATGCTCGACAGCCTCGCCGGCCGGGCATCAACCACCGCGGCGGCCGGGGTGCTGGCGCGCGAGGCCGACCACCGCATCAGGGACAGCTTGCAGACCGTGATTGCGCTGCTGGAGCAGCAAGCCAAGCGCGCCGAGGCGGAAACGGTGCGCGACGTCCTGCGCCTGGTGGATGGGTGCCGTGTGGGTGACAGGCGCGCGCCAGGGTGACGGGAGCTGCGCGCTCCGCATCGCCGACGGCGGCAAGGACCTGCCGCACGACTTTGGCAGCCGGCGTGAGGGGCAGTTCGCTGCGCGGATGACCGGGCCTGGCTGCCGCCGCTGACCTCCTGCTCCCGCCGTCGGTATCCTGGGAGGGCGCGGCGGGCGTGCCGCGCCCTTGCGTCGGCCTTCCCGTTCGCCCACCTCCCCGATCCGACAATCTGCAACCGAGGGCCGATCCGCTTGAGGGCATGGGCATGCCATCCGGTGGGCGCGGGCCGACCGCCTGCGTGGGGACATGGACATACTGAAGCAACTGACGATCTGGCTGGCATCCGGGGTGGAGGGCGCGGCGGCCGTGCTGATCGGCCTCGCCGCCGTCGAGGCGACGTGGCGCTCCCTGCTGCTGTTCGTGCCGGGCCGCGACGGCGCCCATGCCGCCGGGCGCCCCCAGGACGCCAAGGAGGCGGTGCGGCTGCGGCTGGGCCGCTGGCTCGCGGTGGCGCTGGAATTCGAGCTCGCCGCGGACATCCTGCGCACCGCCGTCGCGCCGACCTGGAACGAGATCGGCCAGCTCGCCGCCATCGTCGTGCTGCGGACGGTGCTCAACTACTTCCTGCAAGCGGAGATCGACAAGGCGGAAGTGCGCCGCATCGAGCCGGCGCCCGGCTGACGTGCTGTCCTTGGACATGGGGATCGCCCCCATCGAGTTCGCCGGCGCCCTGCTGATCGTCGGCTATTGCATCGCCGGGCTTGTCGAGCTGGCCCGGTCGCGGGACCCGGCGGCGGTCCGGCTGCTGGTCATCGAGGGTTCGCTGTGGGGCCTGAGCCTGAAGACGGCGGCCTCCCTGCTCAAGACGATTGAGATCCACAGCTGGGAGCAGATCGCCGCGTTCACCGCCATCCTGGCGCTCCGCACGCTGGTCAAGCGGGTGATGACGTGGGAGGAGGCGCACCTGCGAGGTCCGACGGAGACGCAGGGACGCCCGCGCGTTCCCTCCTTCGAGTTACCCGGCGAGTAACCTGGGTCACATGCCGAATCCCCACCGGCGTGTGACCAGCCTGGCCGGGGTCAAAGGCGGGGTGCCGGTTTCGATCCGGCACAAAATTGAGACTGGTCCATGACATCGCAGGAAGTCGTCTGCCGCATTTTCGACAACATTCAGGATTACCAATTTAGCCGTCCCTAGAAGAATTACAGAATTTCTTTTGGACAACCCTCTAAAATCAACTGATCTTAATGCTGTTTGCAGTATCCCTGCATAAGTAATCGATTTCCATCAGTAAATGTGGGAGAGTCAGCATGGCAACATCCATTTGGTTCGGCGGGTACGGCCGGTATGGGGCGGCCCGGCATTGGGACCCGCGCGGCGTGCCGGGCGCCGGGGCAACCGCGGCCATCGACAGCGGCGAGGCCGTCGTGCGGCATGGGGATGTCGCAGCGACGGTGATGCTGGGCGGCCTCGATGCGGGCGCCCAGCCGGTGCTCGACCTGCATAACTCCTCGGTCAGCCAATTGACCATGCCCGCCGACCTTCCGCAGCAGCCCTACACGACATTCCAGTCGCCGCCGGAGTACGGCACCGTCCGGGTCTTCGGCCACAGCAGCATCGGCAGCCTCGATATCGGCAACTACGCCAACATGGTGCGCGCCCCGGACCCTTACGGCCACGGCCCCCTTACCGCGCCGGACAACCTGACAATCGCGCTGGGCGGGTCCGCCACCCTGGACACGGCGTTCGACGTGAAGGACGGGTCCAGCCTGACCGTCAACGGCGCCGGGTCATCATCCTTCAACGCCGCGGACTCCACGATTGAGGGCGGGAGCGTCGTGGTGAACGCGCCGCTCGCTGGCCACGGCACGATCCTCATGACCAACGGCGACGTTTACTATTACGGGGCGGCGCAGACCGGCACCCTTGAGCTGGGCGGCAGCGTCGGCGCCGGGGAAACCATCGACATCCGCATGGGCCACCTGCAGATCGACAACCCCATGGCATTCGTGGGCCAGATCGACATCCGCGCCGACGAGAGCGTGCCAGGCCAGCCCTATTCCTTCGGCGCGCAGAGCGTGACGCTGGAGGGTGTCACCGCCACCGCCTACAGCTTTGATGACCTCAGCCACACGATGACGCTGTTCAACGGCGAAGCCGCCGTGGACCAGGTGCACTTCACGCCCGACATCGTGGCCGCGTCCTTCGGCCCGGGCTTCTCCGGCCACATCGGCATCGCGCAGACGGCCGAGGGCGTGTTCCTGCGGGGCCAGGGCACCGGTTATCCAACCGGGGCCGTGGAGATCCCGATGCAGGCCTCGCAGGCCTGACCGCGTCGTCCCGGTCAGGCCGATGCCGCCCGCAGCGCCGCCCAGACCCGCTGCGCCGACGCCGGCATGTCCAGGCGCCGCACGCCCGCCGGGCGCAGCGCGTCCAGGATTGCGTTCATCGCCGCCGGCAGCGACCCGGTGGTGCCCGCTTCCCCGGCGCCCTTCACCCCCAGCGGGTTGTTGGGCGACGGCACCGGGCGCTCCATCAGCGTGATGCCGCGCAGCATCTCGGCATGCGGCATCGCGTAGTCCATGAAGCTGCCGGACAGGAGCTGGCCGCCCTCGTCATACACGCACTGCTCGCCGAGCACCTGGCCCAGCCCTTGCGCGATGCCGCCGGTGATCTGCCCGTCCAGCAGGGTGTGGTTCAGCACCACGCCGCAATCGTCTACGGCGACGTAGCGCTGCAGCGACACCTCCCCGGTCTCGGGATCGACCTCCACCTCCGCGACGTGCGCGCCGGACGGGAAGGCCCGGCCGGCCGGCAGGGCGGTGGTGGTGTCCAGCGGGCCGCTTTCCTGGCCTTCCGCCGGGCGCGCCAGCTCCAGCAGCGTCACGGCCCGGTCGGTGCCGACGATGCGGTAGGCGCCGGCCTGGTACTCGATGTCGGTTGCGGCCGCCTCCAGCGCGTCGGCGGCCAGGTCCAGGCCCTTGCGCACCACCTCCTGCGCCGCGACGGCGGTGGCGGCGCCGTGGGACAGCATCGAGCGGGACGCGAAGGCGCCGCCGCCGAACAGCGCCGGGCCGTCCGGGTCGCCCTGGTGCAGCGTGATCGCCGCCGGGTCGAGGCCGAGGACGCTGGCGACGATCTCGGGGAACACCGTCTCGTGCCCCTGGCCGGAGGAATGGGTGACGTTGTGGACGCGCACGCCGCCCTCCGCGTCGAAGGTGATCGCCACCTCGTCGCGCGGCACCACGCCGCCGGAGGGTTCCACGAACACGCCCACGCCGATGCCGCGCAGCTTGCCGCGCCCAGCCGCCTCGGCCCGCCGCGCCTCGAACCCGGCCCAGTCCGCCGCCTCCGCCGCCATGTCCAGCAGGCCCGGGTAGTCGCCGCTGTCATAGGTCGCGGCCGTCGGCCCACCAGTGGGCAGGGTGTAGGGAAAGGCGTCTGCCGGCAGCAGGTTCAACCGGCGCAGCGCCAGCCGGTCATGGCCCAGTTGCCGCGCCGCCTCGTCCACCAATCGCTCGACGGCGTAGGCCATGTCCGGGCGGCCGGCGCCGCGGTAGGCGGTGATCGGCACGGTGTTGGTCAGCGCCAGGCGGTGCCGGCCATATACGGCGGGGATGCGATAGGGGCCGGTGCACATCATGGCCGGGTTGAGCGTGCTGATGAGCGGCCCAGTCGCCACGGGGTAGGCGCCCTGGTCGCACACCCAACGGTGCCGGACCGCCAGGAACCGGCCCGCCGCGTCCAGCGCCAACTCGCCGTGCATCCGCAGGCCGCGGCCGTGGTAGTCGCTGAGGAAGGTCTCGGACCGGGTCGCCGTCCACTTCACCGGGCGGCCCGCCCGCTTGGCCGCCAGCGCCAGCGCCGCGTATTCGGGATAGGCCGCGCCGCGGATGCCGAAGCCGCCGCCCACGTCCTGCGCCCGCACGCGCACCCGCCCCGGCGGCAGCCCGGTCAGGCCGCACAGCGAGTCGCGCAGCGCCACTATCCCCTGCGTCGCCGTCCAAAGCTCCAGCACGTCGCCGTCCCACCGCGCCAGCGCCGCCTTCGGCTCCATGGGGTTGCCCACGACGCGGTCGCTGGTCAGGTCCAGGCGGACGACGTGCGCCGCATCGGCGAAGGCGGCCTCGGTCGCGGCGGCGTCGCCGTACTCGTAGTCGAAGCAGAGATTGCCGGGCACGTCCGGGTGGATCTGCGGCGCACCCTCCGCCAGCGCCGCGTCCATGTCGGACACGGCGGGCAGCGCCTCGTACTCGACCGCCGCCAACTCCGCCGCGTCCTGCGCCTGCGCCGCGGTTTCGGCCACCACCAGCGCCACAGGGTCGCCGACGTAGCGGGCGTAATCCTGCGCCAAGGCCGGGGCCTGCGGCGTCAGCAGCGCGGTGCCGTCCCGCCCCTTGTAGGGCAGCGCCGCCTTGCCGCGACCGTATCCCGCCGCCGCGGCGTCCGCGCCCGTCAGTACGGCCAAGATCCCCGGCGCCTCCCGCGCCGCCGCCGTGTCCACCGACAGGATGCGTGCATGGGCGTGGTCCGACCGTAGGAACACCGCATGCGCCTGGCCTGGCAGGGTCCAGTCCGCCGTGTAGCGCCCGGCGCCGGTCAGCAGCCGCGCATCCTCGCGCCGGCCGAAATAGGGATAGCTCACGATCTGCACTCCAGGACGGGAACCGGGGATGTGGGGCCGGCTGCTACCCCGTCCACCCCGGAACGGGCGCCGGCGCCTCCGTGCCGCCGGGGTCGGCCGCGACCTCCTCCAGCCCGCGCCCGCTCGCCTCCACGCCGAAGGCCAGCACGGTGGCGATCAGCACCGCCAGCAGCCCCACCATCAGCGCCAGCACGCCGCCGACGCCATACGCCGTGAACAGCGGCACGACCAGGAACGGCGTCAGCACCGTGGCGCCGCGCCCGAAGGTGTTGCAGATGCCCGACGCGCGCAGCCGCACCTCGGTCGGGAACAGCTCGGGGATGTAAACGCCGAACAGCACCGCGACCAGCACGTAGATCGGCACCGTCAAGGCCAGCCCGGCGACCGGCAGCCACACCGGGTCGTGCACGAAGGGGTAGATGCAGCCGAACAGCATGGACAGCGCCGCCGCCGAAACGATCATCCGCCGCCGCCCCACCCGGTCCACCAT
>CAXTUQ010000174.1:0-10145 GCA_964247405.1 uncultured Acetobacteraceae bacterium | reverse complement strand
CGGAACTGGACCGGCTTGGGCTGCACGACACGCGCCGGCTCGGCACGGCGCGGCCCGGACGCTGGGTTCGGCTACCGGGGCTGGTGCTGATGCGCCAGCGGCCCGGCACGGCCAAGGGCATCGTGTTCGTCACCGTGGAAGACGAGTTCGGCACCGCGAACCTCGTGGTCTATGCCGACATCGGCGGGCGCGACCGCACGGCGATGATCGGGGCACGACTGCTGGTAGCCGAGGGCCGGGTGGAGCGGGAAACGGAGCGGGCGGAGGTGCCCATCACGCACCTGATCTGCCGCAAGCTGACCGACCGCTCGGACCTGCTGAACGGATTGGCGCGGTCCGACATCGCGGAGAGCACGCCAAAATGCGAAGCGTTTGCGGCTGGCGGCGACACCGCGCTACTGCGCGGTGACGGGGCGCGGCGTCCGGAGCCGGGTTTGGCACGATTGAAAGCAAAGATGCCGGACAGCCGCGATTTCCGGTGACGACCCAACCTCAACGTTCCAGGCTGTCGACGTCGTGTCCGGTCTAGCCGATGCGGCCGGCACCCTTGGGCCGAACCTGAAGCGGATCGGCGCGACGGAGGCCCGGGCGGAGCGGACCTACCGCACGGGCGTGGAGGGACAACGCACGGCGGATGCGACCGGCATCCCGCGCCTGTCCGCGGAGACCGAGACGGCGATCGGCGTCATGGCTGCCGCGAAGGACGAGAAGGCCAACGCCGAGGCGTGGCGCTCCGTGCAGCAGGACAAGCAGGTCGCGGGCGAACTACGGGCGTTTGGCGCGGCAGTGGAACAGCGGTTCGGGGAGGACAGCGTGCGCGCCATGCTGCGGGCCGGGGGCCGCCCGGGAGCCGTCACATCGCCATCCGTCGCGGCAGAGCAACGGCCGGCGCTGGATCGGGTGGCCAGGCTGACTGCGGCCTTGACGGCAGGAGAGCGGACCGGTGCAGCGGCAGCCCAGCGAGAGGCGGAGAGCGAGCGCCAAGGGCAGCGGCGAGGGATGCGGATGTAGGGCAGTGCCCGAAAGAGCTGCACACGTTCGCGGCCAGGATACCGACTTGCAGCAGGGTAGTCCGGTCAGGGTTTCTGGCGCAGGTGTCCTCCTTGGTTCGTCAAGACTACGTGCCCGGCCGCATCAGGCTGCCCGCGCGGTTGCCAGGCTGGGCAGGTAGGGTGCGACTGCCTCAATCGCCCGCGTGACATACTCCTCCTTTTGACCAACCGGAGCGACGTAGTGCATCGCTGCTTCGGCATCCTCTCGCGAGCCGGCGCGCATCAGGACCCAGGCCGCGAGGTACTGCGAGGCGAGGCAGCCGCCGGCGGTCGCAACATTGCCGTCGGCAAAGAACGGCTGATCGAGCACGCGAACCCCGGCCTCGATCACCCATGGCTTCGTGGTCAGGTCGGTGCAAGCCGGACGGTCCCCAAGCAGTCCAAGCTTGAACAGCAGCAGAGCGCCGGAGCATTGGGCACCGATGAGCTGACGGCCCGGATCAAGCCGCAGCCGGCCGAGCAGGGCAGCATCCCGGGCGATCTCGCGCGTATTGACGCCGCTGCCGACGATCACCGCATCGGCCTTGGCAGCGAACTCCAAGCTTTGTTCCGCCTGGACGACTACGCCGTTCATGGACGTGACGGTGTTGGATGGAGAGGTGATGAAGGCTTTCCAGCCTTTCGGGCGCATCCGGTTCAGAATGGCCGCGGCGATGAACGAGGCCAGTTCGTTGAACCCGTCGAAGGTCAGGACAGCAATCTGCATGGCGGTTCCCCTTGGGCCCGTGTGGCGGCGCATTGACCCGCAAAGGTTGTCTTGTCCATGATCTCGGTGCAACAGCAACATTGCCCTCGGTGCAATTCACCATGGAAGATTATCGCTCCATCGCGGCGCAGATCGCCGCCGACATCGCAGCCGGCCGCCTCCGGCCGGGTGACTGCTTGCCGCCGCAGCGCGCGTTTGCTCATGCCCGCGGGATCGCCGCGTCCACGGCCGGCCGGGTGTATGCCGAACTCGTCCGGCGTGGGCTGGCTTCGGGCGAGGTCGGCCGCGGGACCTTCGTCCGCGCAGCGCCCCCACCACCCAGCCCCGCCCTGGCCGAACCTCCGGACGGGGCACGCATTGACATGGAGACGAACTACCCCGTTTTGCCAGACCAGCACCGCTTGCTCTCGCCTGCCTTGGCTACGCTGGCCCGCAGGCCCGACGCATTGGCGGCGGCGTTGCAGGCGTCCGGCGCTTACGGGACCAGTCCCGCGCGGGAGGCGGCAGCGGCTGGCCTGGCTCGGCCGGGCTGGCGTCCCGCGCCCAGCTCGCTGCTGTTTGCTGGCAACGGTCGCCAGGCGCTGGCGGCAACGTTCTCGGCCCTGGTCCCGGTCGGCGAGCGGATCGGCTTCGAGGCGCTGACCTACCCGGTCGCCAAGGCAACGGCCGCTCGGCTCGGGATCATGGCCGTTCCGCTCGCGATGGACAAGGACGGCGTGCGGCCCGATGCGGTCGAAGCGGCTCACCGTGCCGGCCCGTTGCGCGCCCTCTACCTGCAACCCACGGTGCAGAACCCGCTCGGCATGACGATGCCGGAGGCACGACGGGCCGAACTGGCGGAATTGCTGCAACGCCTGCAAGGGCCGATCGCGTTGGAAGACGCGGTGTATGCCTTCCTGGACGAGGCCGCCCCTCCGCCGTTGGCCGCCTTTGCGCCCGACCACACGGTGCTGGTGGACAGCTTGTCCAAACGCATCGCCCCTGGGCTGACGCTCGGCTTCATCTCCGCGCCGGGGCGGCTTGTGCCGCGCATCGCAGCCGCGCTGCGCTCCGGCGCATGGACAGCGCCCAACTTCGCGCTGGACGTGGGGGTGCGCTGGCTGGCGGACGGAACCGTGGCGGCGCTGGAGGGAGCGAAGCGGGCCGATGCCGCAGCACGCCAACGCCTGGCTGCAGCGTGCCTTCTAGGCTTGCCGGTCCGTGCGAACCCGGCCGCGTACCACCTCTGGTTGGACTTGCCCTCGCATTGGCGAGCCGACGCCTACGTGCTCGCAGCCGCGCGGTATGGCATCGCAATCACGTCGGCCGCGGCCTTCGCCGTCTTGCCAGCACACGCGCCAAATGCGTTCCGCCTCGCCCTGGCCTCCCCACAACCGGACGTGCTCGTGCCCGCCCTCACCATCCTGGCCGAGCTGGTGAGAGGAGAGCAGGAATCCATCGCCATCGATTAGCCGCCAGTTGAAGGCCATTCTGTCCGTTCACCCGTCCGCCAATCAAAGTGTCCGCCTTGCCGTCAGCGGCCCGGGGTTTCCGGACCTGGCGGGCGTGGCCCGCTAGGCTTCCGAATTCGCCACCAGTGTCCGAACGGTTGGCGGACACCCGGCAGCTCCGCGCTCGACAATTAGGGGTCGACCCAACACTCGCGTTGCGAAGTGCAAAGTAAGCTCGCGGCGTGAGTCGGGCGGCTGCGGCGGCGGGGTCTGCTTGCCGAGCACGCGATAGACGCTGGCCCGCCCGAGGCCGAGCCGGCGCGCGATGGCAACGGGACCAAGCTTTACCTCGTCGCGTAGCCGCCGCACTTCGGCCGGATCGATGCTCGGCTTGCGGCCGTTTTAAATGCTGTGGGCTTTGGCAGCTTTGATGCCTTCGAGCTGGCGCTCACGGCGCAAGTTGGTCTCGAACTCTGCAAACATGCCCAGCATGTCCAGGAACGCCTTGCCGGCCGCCATGCCCGTGTCCACCGGCTGCTCGGTCGCGCGTAGCGCTCCGCCCTTCCCTTTCAGCTCGTGCACGATGTCCTGCAGGTCCTTCATTGCACGAAGTCGAGCAGCACCTGCAGTTCGGTCCGACCCTCGCGGACGTGCCGCTGGCCTTCTCGGCGCGGATCACCTTGCAGCCGGCTGCCTTGAGGGCAGCATACCGGATGCCGAGGTCCTGGTCGAGGGTGGATACGCGAGCGTAGCCGTAAAGGGGCATGCGGGAATGGCGTTCCGTCTCACTAGGGTATGCAAGACGTCGAAAGTGTCTCGCAACGATGCCTTTCTGGGGTAAACCCCAGAAAAATGCCGCTATCTTGCACTTCAGGGTGCGAATGTTGGGTGAGGCCCTTCAAGGCAGCGCGACGTGACGATCAAATCTGGGCTTGCCGTTTGGAGGAGTCACTGCACGCGGCCAACGACGCATACTTTCACGCTTGAAAACGAACGTGCGAGCGTATGCTGAACGGACACTCACGCATCCCCATGGAACTGACCAATTATCAATTGACGCGCTTATTGCTGCGGGCCAATTGCGTGCGGGTGGTAGCCAGCCTGAGGTCGGAGGTTATCCATGTGTGGGGAGGTGATAAAAACACCTGGCAGCCGCTTCTCAACAACCTAGTGCACTTCCACACTAACGCACTTTTCTCCTAGTCGACACGCTCACTTATGCGCTAGGGAGGTGGCGTTCTGGTGTTCTAGCGTCCTGACTGGAAGCAGTGTGCTTCCACACTGGGCCACTGAAACACTTGTGGGGGAGCAGACATGCTGACAATCGCTCTAATTTCGCAGAAGGGTGGCGTCGGGAAAACGACCCTTGCCATCCACCTCGCCACAGCCTACGCCGCGTTGAGCAAGAAAACGCTGCTTGTCGATCTCGACCCCCAAACCTCGGCCGCTGAATGGAAAGACGCCCGTCAAGCCGAGCATCCCTATGTGATGGCGGTCCCTTCTTCCCGGCTCGAAAAGACGCTAGAGACTGCCCGCGAGAACAGCGCGGATGTGGTGATCCTCGACACGGCGCCGCATAGCGAGGCGACGGCGCTTGAAGCTGCCCGCGCAGCCGATCTGGTCCTGGTACCGTGCCAGCCTTCTATTATGGACCTGCGCGCCATGCGGAAAACGGCCGACATCCTTGATTACCTGAAAAAGCCGACCTTCGCTGTCCTTAACGAGGTGGCGTCGCAAGGCACGGTAGCCGACGAGGCGGCCAGAGCCATCGCAGCGCAGTTCGGAATGCCTGTTTGCCCGGTCCGGCTCGGCCAGCGTGTGGCGTTCAATCGCTGTCTGCTCGGCGGTCAGGCTGCGCAGGAATATGAGCCTGGCGGGAAAGCGGCACAGGAAGTCGAGAGGCTGCGTCAGTGGGTGAGTAAGCAAGTGAGTGACCACACTAGTGCATCAGTGGGAAAGCGCACTAGAGTACTACCCTACAAGCGACCTGGGAAGGAGATCGTAGCATGAGCAAGAAGCCAGTCGATTTCATGTCCGCCATGCAGACCTTTGAGGACCGGGAAGGTGTCCAGCGTCGCCCGAAGCCTGCGCCGGCGGTGGACGCCCAACCAGAAAGGGCGCACACGGCCGCATCGCCAGCGCCGACCCGGCAACCCCAGCGCTCGCGGATCGGAAAAGTCTCGATAGGGGTTTGGGTCGATCCGGCAGTACGCAAACAGCTTGCGCAACTCGCCCTCGACAACGACACTGATCAATCAGACCTGATCGCCGAGGGATTGAACCTGCTTTTCGAGCGCTACGGCCGGCCGCCAATCGCACAGATGAGTTAGTGTTCTCGTGTACTAGTGTGCTAGTGGATTAGTGAGGTAAGTCGGCAACTCTTGCACTGGCTGAGAGCGATCCCTTTCGCAAGTCGTTGCCAGCGATGCTGGCCGATTGCTGCTCGCTGCCGTTCGGCTCACCCGGTAGCGAGAGGAGAACACTCTCGACAACCTGATGGGGCGCTCCCGCCGGCTCGGTGGCCGTGCCGGCCGCATGGCTACGAGCGCGACAGGAATAATCGCCGGTCCTCGTCATGGCCGGAGCTTTGGAGCCGCTTCGGTGAACCGACATCCTGAACGGCACCTGAATGATGCGGCCAGCCGGGGCAGGGGCCGCCTACTTCTCGGGCGCGTCCACAGTCACCCCGGCCAGTACTCTTCGCGTGGCAGACAGATCCAGCGATGGAAGCGCATGCCTCGCGCGCGGCTGCACGTCCCGCCGCGGCGCTACGAGTTGTCCAGGGTGCGGACGCGCGGGGAGGCGACTTTTGCAAGCACGCCATTTCCGAGCGCCCACGCCCGGCATTTGAACGTTCGCCGACCGGCGCATCCATTCCGGCCATCGCTCACTTCTGTAATAGGCCCGGCATCCCCGACCAGGTCGGGACCGTTGGTTAGCAAAGCACGACAAAGCGGAATCCACCATGGCCATCTCGACCCGGATGCACGGATTGATCGACTACGCGGCGGCCCTCTCGCTAGGCGGTCTGGCGTTGACCGGGTTGATGCCCGGGCGGCGCGCACGCCGAGTTGCTGCCTTGGCAACGGCCGTGCCGGTGAGCTGCTTCTTGGCGACGGATTTCGAGGGCGGGCTGGTCGGGTGGCTGTCCGTGCGCCGGCACCTCCGATTCGACGTGGCCGAGGGAGCGTTGCTGTGCGGAGCCGGGCTGCTGATGTGACGGCAGCCTGGAGCGTCGCGGGTCATCCTTGCAGCCTATGGGCTGGGACAGCTTCTGTTGGGGTTGTCGACCAGCGCCACGCCTGTAAGCCGGCCTGGACAGGGGGCCGGGCCGATCACGCGCCTGCTCGGACCTGTCTAGATTGAGCTGCTTGCGACTACCGGCGCGGGTGTGCAAACGGCGCTGCTGCCTGTGATATCAGCAAGAACGTGGCACCGTTTTGCGACGTCTTCTGCGGGTCCAGCCCTGAATCACTTAAAGTGGTCAAGACGGAGATGCGCGGGGTTTCGACGGCCGTGTACGCTAGACGGCCAATGGCGCCCGGAACGTCTCTGCCCTGAACCGGCTGATTTGCACACGCCAGTTGGAGAAGCCGACAGCGAGTTGCTCGCGGCTACTGGCAAACCGGTATGGCGTCCAAGCTATGTGCCGATCCAGTCCGGCTTCTGCTCGCCGGGTTCGGCATCCAGGGGGCAGCCACGAGGCTCGCGCCATGCAGCGCGATGCGCCTGCGTTAGATCACCGACAATGGACTCGGCATCTTCGGGCCGAATCCGGATTCGAACCCGCTGCGTCTGACTTGAACCATCAGCCGTCATGTCGAAAATGAAAGCTACGTTTCGAAAGCCGGGCGACTGCCAACACGACACATACGAAGCCGAGAAATCAGGCTCCCGGTCCGGGGTGGGCCGTTCCAGGATGGCGTCGGCCCGCTCGGTTTCGGCCTGCTGCGCAACGAACTCTGCCTCATCGGCCATCTGCTTGGACGCCTGCGGAATCAGCGCGAGCCACTTGGTGCCCAGGCGTTCTATCGCTTCTGCCAACGTGTAGTCCATGCGCGCGAGCCAGTCAGGCCGGTTGAGGACCAGCGCCGCGGCCAATTTCTCTCCAGTCGACAGGACGCCGAAGCCGCCCGCAGCAGCATGGCGGGATTTTGCAACGATGTGGTCCAGATCGTTCATTCTCGACCCTCCAGCGTAGAAGCGAAGTTCCGCGACAGGAGCATCTTGAGGCCGGCAGCGGCCCGTACATAGCTACAGGGTCTATCAGTCATGACTGCTATGGTTGCGCATTCTGGACCGTGCGATCAAGGCATTTGGGGGTTAGCAGCGTCTCGGCGGAACAAGCAGCCGCCGGCGCCTGCAACGTCATGTGCAATCGCTATCGCCAGGCCTCTGGATCATGCGCATATGACATCGGTATCCTCCTAACTTCAGAATCAGGAGCATCCTATGGCGAGCCAAATACGGCAGAGACTACTGGATTTAGCTGGTGAGATCGCCACTGCTCCGCCTGACGACCTGGCTTTCAGCCACTCTGTTTTTTGCCAGACTTCCCTTCCATCGGCGCGACCGCCCAATGACATGCTTGTATGGGAGCACCGTCAAGGGCGTACGTCGATTCGGGTCGAAGCCGGAAGTGCGATCAACCCCCAAACAGGGGAGTGGGAGCAACTGAGCCTTCCTTACGGCCCGAAACCCCGCCTCTTGCTGATGCACCTGAACAGCGAGGCCGTCCGCCGGCAGTCACCGGTCATACCCGTAGAGGACAGCATGACAGCCTTCTTTCGCCGACTCATGGGCCGGACGCAGGATGGACGACAAGTTAAAATGCTGAAGGCGCAGTTGTCAGCACTTGCCGCAGCTCAGTTTCGGCTCGGGATTACGAATGGTGATAGCGCGTTGCAGGTGGACACGAAGGTGGTTGGCGCCTTCAATCTTTGGTTTGAGAAAGACGACAATCAACGTATATTATGGCCAGCGACACTGAAACTGTCTCTGGACTATTTTGATAGTCTGAACCGCTTTGCCGTTCCGCTGGATGAGCGGGCGATCGCCGCTCTTGCTCACAGCGCCTTGGCGCTTGATGTCTATTGCTGGCTTGCTCAACGACTCCATCGTATTCCAGTGGGCAAGCCTCAGTTCGTTCCATGGGTTTCCATGTTCGATCAGTTCGGTCAAGGCTACAAGCATCTCCGATTCTTCCGGCGGGATTTTCTGAAGTTTCTCGCTCAGGTGAAGGCCGTCTACCCCGATGCTCGTTTGACCGATGATGGCCGCGGTCTGACGCTCGAAACAAGCCCGCCGCCAGTGGCGAAGCGGATGGTGGCGTTATCCACATAGCCCGCCTCGCAATTACAGGTCGAGTAGAGGATATCTAATTAGAGGCTTGTGTGAGCGATTACACGCGGCCTGTCGATAGCGATTGCGCGCGAATAGCGGTAGCGATTGCATGTGGATAGCTTGATTTATCCACAGGCGTTATCCACAGAACGGATCAGCGATAGCGATTGCACATGATGACGCTGTCAGGCCACTGGCCTGCCTGGGCTGACCGGGACCGCGTAGCTGCAATTTAGATCGGCGGTATCTGTGTAAAATGATCACGAGGCATTTCCGCGCAGCCTGACCTCATGCTGGACTGGCGCGGTGTGACCACTGACGTGGCTGGCCACCGCCCTCGTTGCTGCCGTGGCCTCGCACACCGCCAAATCTCCCGCCGCCCTCTCTGCCGCCAGGGCCGGTAGGTCCACCGGCGGCCGCGGGCCGAACGCCTGGGACCGCTGAAGAGAGTCCGCGTCCACGCGGGAGGAAATCGCTCTAAACGATGCTCAAGCGCCGCGCGCTTTGGCCCAGTCGCCGAGCGGCAGCGGCATGTTGGCCAGGATGGGGTCGGGATGGCGCGCCATGGCCGTCGCGAAGGGACCGTCGGCCACGACGACGTACGTGGCCCCGACCGCAAGCGCGAACGCGAGGTAGAGCGTGTCGTAGGTGGAGTGGCCGACAGCCAGGCCGATCTCGAGGGCGACGTCGTGCAAGCCCAGTTCCGCCGTCGGCGTCGGCTCGACCTGGGCACGCAGCAGCGCGAGGCCCTCCCTGGCCTCATCCGGCGTGAGCAGCTTCCTACGCACCTGGAGCCACAGGACGTTCGTGGCTTCGTTCAGCCAAAAGTCGGGGACGAGCAGATCCTCGCTGCTGCGGGCGAGGGCCTCGGCGAGGTGGCTGTCCGGCTCCTGCAGGACCCACTTGAGGCCGACCGAGGCATCGACGACGAGCGTCGCCAGTTCAAGCGCTCTCGCCCGCGCCGCCGGCCAGGGCCTCGACTCTGCCGCGGCGCGACTCCGCGAGCAGGCCGGCCGACGATGGCGACCCGCGCGCTGCCGTCCGGCACCGGAACTCGGCCAGGCGCGCGGCGGCCTGCTCGCGTGCCGCGCGTTGCCCGCCGTCCTCCAGGACCACACGGAGGATCTCGCGGTGCTCCGCTTCCGCCGAGCGCCCATGCTCGGCGGCGCGGACGCGCAGGCGCTTCACCAAGTCCTCGTCGAGGTTGCGCACGGTCAGGGTTGCCATAGCCGGCCTCTCATGCTGTCAAACGCTGCAATGACAGCATAGCGCCAGCCCAGTGCAAAGGCCAGACCAGGGGTGGCTAGAAGATGGTCAGGCCAACCCTTCCACACCGGCCGGTGTGGGCGCGCCGCGGCTGGTGAGCGCCTTGGCGACCTCATGCAGGGTGCACGGCCCGGCACGCGGCTCGGCCTCAACCGCTGCCCGGCAATCCGTTCTGCGACGTCCTACTGCTCTTCAGTCTGCCGCGCCGGCGCCCGCAGGGCCGCCTCCAGCCCGGCGATCCGGGCCAGCGCCGCCGCGAGGTCCCGCTCGCGTTGCCGGAGCCGCCGTTCCAGGTCCCACGCCGGCTGGCCGTCGTCGCCGTCGGAAGTGGCGTCCTCCGCCTCCGCC
>CAXTUQ010000173.1:0-10206 GCA_964247405.1 uncultured Acetobacteraceae bacterium | reverse complement strand
GAAGATGGCGGCGCGCCTGGGCGGGCGGCGGGGCCGGCGGCCCGGCAAAGGCCGCGAGGCGGCGGCCCACGATGGCCTCGATGAAATCGGATTTCGTGGCCGAGGCGGTTTCCAGCGCGGCCGCGACGCGGCCGTCACGCAGCACGGTGGCGCGATCCGTGATCTCCATTACCTCGTCCACGTCGTGCGACACGAAGATCACGCTGGCGCCCCGGGCGACCACGCGGCGCACGAGGCGGAACAGTTGGTCCACGTCGGCTTTCGGCAGGAAAGGCGTCGGCTCATCGAGCACCAGGAGGCCATTGCCGGCCGCCTCTGGGGCTGCATCGCCCCCGATCTCGCCCGCCGCCCGCAGGATCGCCAGCAGGGCGCGCTCGACAGGTGCCAGGTCGGCGACGCGCCGGCCGGGGTCGAGGACGATGCCGAAATCGGCGAAGCGGCCGAGCGCGCGGCGCCGTTCGCCCCGCCAATCGATGGCCCAACGGTGGCGCTGGGCGAGGCGGCCCACCATGAGGTTCTCCAGCACGGTGAGGCTCGGCACGAGGCCGAGGTGCTGGTGGACGAAGCTCATGCGGTGGCGCCGGAAAGCGCCGGGCGCCAGCGGCAGCGGCACCTCGGTCCCGCAGATCGCGAGCCGGCTGCCGGGATCGGGGGCATGGAACCCCGCCAGGACCTTGATCAGCGTTGACTTGCCCGAGCCGTTCTGGCCGAGCAGGCCATGGACCTCGCCCTGCTTCACGGCGAGTTCGGCGCCATCAAGCGCTTTCTGGCCGCCGAAGGTCTTGGACAGGTTCGACAGCCGCAGCGCCCAAGGGAGGGGGGACGCGAGGCCGGAGGGGAGCGCGCCGGCCACGCTGCCCTTGGCTGGCGCGGCGGCGTCCGCCGTCAATGCAGCTTCCACAGCTCGGCGTAGCCTCCGACATAGGCGTCGCCGTAGCCCTGGCTCAGCTGCGGCGGCGTGCCGGCGTCCTTCGCGTTGTCCTTGGTGAAGATGTAGAAGGGGATCTTGGGATCGGGGACGGCCGGCAGGCCGCAAACGCGGCGCATCTCGGAATCGATCAGCGCATGGCCGATCCAGTCGAGGTTCTCGCCGATGTCCATCTCGACCTGGCCGTTCTTCACCAGCCCGAGCACGAAGGGCGTGCCATTGAAGGCGTCGATCTTCACGCGCCCGGCGGACCCCGTGATGCTCACGGCCGGCACGACGAACTGGGCCATGCTGTCGTAGATGACGATGATGTAGTTGATTGCCGGGTCGGCCAGCAGCGCCGCCTGGACGCCGGGCGTGATGCGGGTCCCCCAGTCCGGCACCGCGAAGTTCATCACCTTGGCCTTGCAATCGGGGCAGCGCTTCAATTCGGCGTCGATGCCGGCCATCATGGAGTCGGTCGACAGGGGACCCGTGGCGATCAGCTCGAGCGCGTTGAGGTGCCCCTTGGTCTGCACCACCGCCCAGTCGGCCAGCAAGGCGCCGGCTTTGCGGTAGTCGATCGGCACCTCGCCGTCGGCGTATTTCAGCACCTCGGCGGTCTGCTCGACGCCGTTGTAGTGCGACGCCACGACCGGGATCTTGGCGGCCCGCGCCGCCTGCACCTGGGGCACCAGAACGCGCGGGTCGGTGCCCGCCAGGAGGTCGATGAGGTCAACCTTCTGGTTCACGGCCGTGTCCATGCCCTGCACCCATTGCGAGGACTGGCCCTGGTTCTCCCAGGTGGTGAACTTGAAGCCGACCTTCTTGGCGGTCGCCGCCATGGCCTTCTCGATGTTGGCGGTGAAGGGATTGGCGCTCGACACCGGGATCGACAGGATCGACTTGCCCTTCATGCAGTCCTGGGCGTCAAAGGCGGGCCCGGGCGCTGCGAAGGAAGGTTTTTTCAGGTACGGGGCGACCTGGCCCTCGAAGTAGGAAAGGTCGTCGGCCCGGGCCGCCCCGCCTGAGGCACAGGCCCCGGCGATCAGGGCCGCGAGGGCGAGGGCCGTGGACCGTTGTCGCGACATCTGCTGTCTCCTGCGCTCTGGTGCAATGCATGGAGCAAGCACCCAGCAAGCACCCAGCAATCGCCGTGCCAAAGCTTCGGCGCTGCGATTGCTCTCGCCGGCCTCGGGTCGCAGGCGCATCTCGGCATTGCGCTGGGCGGCAAGCCGGTCAAGGAGGTTGACGTCCGGCAGTGCCTGTCCGTGTGCCTGTTGCACCACGGCAGCAGCATCGCCGGAGTCGACCGGGGGCAAGCACGCATCGGGCTATGGAGCCGGCGTCGGCGCCGGCTTATGATCCCCCTATGACCCGTCGTATCGTTCTCGCGGCCGGCCTGGGCGCCGTTGCTTGCCTGGCTGGCGCCGCCTTGGTGGCATGGCGCCCAGCCATCGCCGGCATCGCGCCGCCGTCCCGAGCGGCGTTCCGGCCCGATGCGGTCGCGCGCGGGGCCACGCTGGCGGCCATCGGCGATTGCTCGGTATGCCACACCGCGGACGGGGGCCGCCCTTATGCCGGCGGCCGCGCCCTGCCCACGCCGTTCGGCACCATCTACGTCACCAACATCACGCCAGACCCGGACACCGGCATCGGCCAATGGCCGGAGGCGGCGTTCCGCCGGGCGATGCGGGACGGAATCGACCGCGAGGGCCGGCACCTTTACCCCGCGCTGCCCTACCCGCACTTCACCCGGGCGACGGACGCCGACATCGGCGCGCTGTATGCGTTCCTGATGACGCGGGAGCCGGTCCGGGCCACCGTGCCGGCGAACCGGCTGCCGTTCCCCCTTGACGTGCGGGCGACGGTGGCCGGGTGGAATCTGCTGTTCCTGCGCCCCGGCGCCTGGACGCCCGACCCGGGTCAAACACCCGAATGGAACCGCGGCGCCTACCTGGCGGAGGCCGTCGGGCACTGCGGCGCCTGCCACACGCCGCACAACGTCCTGGGTGCCGAGCGAAACAGCCAAGCGCTGGGCGGCGGCGTCGCCGAGGGATGGGCGGGCTACCCGCTGCAAGCTGGCTCGCCCGCCGCCCGGCCCTGGACCGTGGACGAGCTTGCGGAGTACCTGGCGACCGGGCTGTCGGAACAGCACGGGGCGGCCGCCGGCCCGATGCTGGCCGTCACGCGGGAGCTGTCGCGCGTGCCGGCCGCCGACGTGCGCGCCCTTGCCGTTTACGTCGCGTCCCAAATGCCGCGCGCCGTGCCCCAGTCAGCGCACGAGTCGGCGCCGCGCGAGGCCGCGGCCGAGGACCCCTTGTTCACCGGCGCCTGCGCCGCCTGCCATGCCGAGGCCGCGCCGATGACGCAAGCCGGTGCGCCGTCGCTGGCGCTCAGCACGACGGTGAACGCCCCCACCCCGCGCAACGCGATCCGCGTGGTCCTGCACGGCATCGGCCCGCGGGAGGACGCGCCCGCGCCCGTCATGCCCGGCTTCGGCGCGGCCTTGTCGGACGGACAGGTCGCTGACCTGGTGCGCTTTGTGCGCGCCCGCTACAGCCCCCGCCCGCCCTGGACCGACATCGAGGCCGCCGTCCGCGCGGCGCGGGCCGAGGAGACGGACCCATGATCACGCTCACGGTCAACGGCGCCCCCCACGCGGTGGACGCCGACCCGGCCACCCCGCTGCTCTACGTGCTGCGCGAGGATCTCGGGCTGAACGGGGCCAAGTTCGGCTGCGGCCTGGGGCAATGCGGAAGCTGCACCGTCTTGCTGGACGGCAAGGCCGTGTTCTCCTGCCTGCTGCCGATCGCGGCGCTGCCGGGCCGGCAGGTCCGCACGGTCGAAGGCTTGGGCACCGCGGACGCGCCCGGCCCCGTGCAGCGGGCCTTCATCGAGGAGCAGGCGGCGCAGTGCGGCTACTGCATCGCCGGCATGGTGGTGCGGGCGCAGGCGCTGCTGGACGCCAACCCGGCGCCGAGCGAGGCCGAGATCCGCGCGCACATGGCGCCCAACCTGTGCCGCTGCGGCACCCATGTCCGCATCCTGCGCGCCGTGCGCCGGGCTGCGGCAGCCATGGGGCGGGCCGAGCGATGAGCACCGGGTCCCTGGCCCGCCGCGGCCTGCTCGGCGCCGGCGGCGCGCTCGTCGTGTCCTTCAGCCTGGGCCGCGCCGCCCGCGCCGACGAGCAGGGCGGCTCTCCGCCGGACCGCAGCCCCGCGCCGCTGCCGGGCAGCCTGAAGGAAACGCCCGAACTCGACGCATGGATCAGGGTCGCGGCGGATGGCGGCATCGAGGTGTTCACCGGCAAAGCGGAGCTGGGGCAAGGCCTGAAAACCGCGCTGCTCCAGGTCGCTGCCGAGCAACTCGACGTGGCGACGTCCAGCCTGCGCCTGATCACCGCCGCCACCGGGCGCCCGCCCAACGAGGGCTTCACCGCCGGCAGCCATTCCATGCAGGACAGCGGCACGGCGATCCTGCACGTCGCCGCCCAGGTGCGCGGCCTGCTGGTGGACGCCGCCGCCGGGCGGTTCGGCCTGTCCCCGGCACAATTGCAAACCCGGGATGGCGCGGTCCATGCGCCGGATGGGCGTTCGCTGATTTATGGCGAGCTTGCGGCCAGCCTGTCGCTGCATGTGCCGGCCCAGCCCGGCGAACCGTTGAAGGACCCGGGCGCCTACCGGTTGATCGGCGCCGCCCTGCCGCGCGTGGACATCCCGGCCAAGGTCACGGGCGGCCCCGCCTACATTCAGGACCTGCGGCTGCCGGGCATGGTGCATGCCCGGACCGTGCGCCAACCCAGCCCGGGCGCGGTGCTCCGGACCGTCGATACCGCGCCCATCGAGCGCATGCCCGGCGTGGTCGCGGTCGTGCGGCAGGGCAGCTACCTCGCGGTCGTGGCCGAGCGCGAATGGCAGGCGGTGCAAGCCTGGCACGCGCTGTCCGCCGCCGCAGCGTGGGACGAGGCGGCGACCCTGCCCGACGAAGCCGGCATCGTCGCGACCATCCGCAACCTGCCGGGCCGGGACATCGAGGTGCTGCGCCGGACCGCCGCCGCCGCCGCGCCCGCCCGGCGGCTGCAGGCCCGCTACACCAAGCCGTACGGGATGCATGGCTCCATTGGCCCGTCCTGCGCGCTGGCCCGCGCCGACGAGGAGGGCGTGACGGTCTGGACCCACACCCAGGGCGTTTACCCGCAGCGCGCCGCATTGGCGGAGCTGCTGCGCCTGCCGCCCGGGCAGGTGCGCTGCATCCACATGGAAGGGTCCGGCTGCTACGGCCACAACGGCGCCGACGATGCGGCGGCGGACGCGGCGCTGATCGCCCGCGCCCTGCCGGGCCGCCCGGTCCGCGTGCAGTGGATGCGCGAACAGGAGAACACGGCCGAGCCGTTCGGCCCCGCCATGGTCGCCGAGGCGTCCGCGGCGCTGGACGCGGAGGGCCGGATCGTCGATTGGGACTACGGCGTGTGGAGCAACACCCACAACCAGCGGCCCAGCAAGGGCGGCCTGTTCATCCAGAACGCCGCGCTGCCGGACCCGCTGCCGGTGCCGCCGCCTGCGCCTATCCCGATGCCGGAAGGCGGCGGCGAGCGGAACAGCAACCCCCTCTACACCTTTCCCAACGCGCACGTCGTGTCCCACTTCCTGCCGGAGATGCCGCTGCGGGTGTCGGCCATGCGGTCGCTGGGCGCCTACCTCAACGTGTTCGCCATCGAGAGCTTCATGGACGAGCTGGCCGCGGCGGCGGGCGCCGACCCGGTGGCGTTCCGCCTGCGCCACATGGAAGACGAGCGCGCCCGCGCCGTGATCCAAACCGCCGCCGACCGGTTCGGCTGGCCGGCCCCGCGGCCCGGCGGCGCCCAAGACGGCACCCGAGACGGCGCCGGCCGGGGCTTCGCCTTCGCGCGCTACAAGAACCTTGGCGCCTATTGCGCCGTGGCGCTCGGCCTCACGGTGGAGCACGAGACCGGGCGCATCCGCATCGGCCGCGTCGTGGCCGCGGTGGACAGCGGGCAGCCCATCAACCCCGACGGCATCTGCAACCAGATCGAGGGCGCCATTGTCCAGTCCGCGAGCTGGACCTTGTACGAGCAGGTCCGGTTCGACCGGCGCCATGTCACCAGCCGGGACTGGAGCGGCTACCCGATCCTGCGCTTCCCGGCTGTGCCGGACAGCATCGAGGTCCACGTCGCCGACCGGCCAGGCCTGCCCTTCCTGGGCACGGGCGAGGCCGGGCAAGGACCGACGGCCGCCGCGATCGCCAACGCCCTGCATGACGCGGCGGGCGTGCGCCTGCGGGACCTGCCGCTGTCGCAGGCCCGGGTCAAGGACGCCATCGGGGTGTAGTTCGGCGCGATCCAGCGCCGTCGAACCCGTGGGCACCATGACCCAACTGGGGCGGGAACGGCTTGGCAGGGTGCCGCCATGAGCTGTTGAGCAGCAAGGTGATAATACCCAATGGCGCCGGGTAGTTCCGGATCGGGCTGCACCTGTTCCCGCGGTTGAAGGGCTGGGGACGCATCGCCCCCGACGCGGCAAAACGCGGCGGAGCTGGATGGGTTGCGCCCCTCGCGCCGCGACGCGCATCAGCCTGCGGGTCAACCAGTTCAGTCACAGACCCTAGCAAACCCGATCATCCGCGATCAGAGCTTCGGTTTCCTGGACCGCTTCGTGCAGCCAATGCACAAGCGACTGGATACGGCCCTCAATCCGCTCGCTCAACGCGAGGACACTGAACGAGCCGAGCACATGCCCGTCGGCCGAACGGATCGCCACCGCGATGCCGCCCATTTTGTCGACGATTTGGTTCAGCACAAGGGCGTAGCCACGTTGACGCGCTTGGTGCACATGGTCGCGCACGATCGCCGGAGTCAGGCGCGGGTAAGGTTTCAGCTTCGGGACAAGAAGATCGATGAGCATGTCGCTTTCAGCCCGCGGCAGGGCTGCCAGGATCGCCGTCGCTCCCGCCCCCACGCCCAAGGGCCGCCGTGTTCCCGGATAAAGGTAATTCGATTGGATCGGATAGTCGCCGGTCTGGCGCTCAATGCAAACGGCCGCGGTTCCGGCGCGGATGCTGAGTATGGCCGTGTCGCCGGATTGCGCCGCAAGCCTCAGCAGCGGCAAACGTGCCGCAGCGCGCAGATCGATCGTGCGGTTCAGTGCGGTGGCCAGGACCACGATCTCAGGCCCGAGCTCATAGGATCGAGAGCCGGCCGGGCGCTGCACGAAGCCTTCGCTCGCCAGCGTGCCGAGGATTCGGAAAACCGTCACCTTGTTCAACTCCGTCGCCTCGGCCAAGTCGCGCAGCGGGGCGGGCGACCGGTTGGCCAGGGCGCGGAGCACCGCGCAAACCTTCTGCGTTGCGTTCAAGCTGGCTTCCGCCGCGCCCAACACCGCCCCGGACGCTTCGTCGGTCACAAGCCGCGCAATTGGTTCTGCAGCCGGTCGGGAACCTCGAGGGGGTAGGCGAGGATCGCCGAACACAGCGCCTTGCCGTAATTGTCGAGGCGCAGGCTGCGCGACACGCCGCCGCCCAGCGCGCCATCCGCCACGAACTGCAAGGCGCCAAGGCCCGGCACCTCGTAACGCCGCACCTCGCCCTTGATGACACCCTTGTAGTGGGCCTTGAACTGCGCAGCGGAGAGCTGCTGACGCAGAACCTGGTAAAGCTCCTGGGTGAAGGCGATGACCGAAATGCACGCGGTGTCGCCTTTGTCCCCGGAACGGACGTGAGCCGCGTTGTGTAGAAGGATCTGCATGGATCAGCTTTCGTACACGTTGATCGACCAGGGAACGCTCGCGCGCGGGATCAGGCTCGACCATACCCCGATCACTTCACGCACCCGGTCCTGGTGCGGCACCCGCTTGCCGGTCATGCCCACGCCGGACACGGCCATGCCGTCCACCTCGCGGCCGATCTTGAACGCCTCCGCTCGCGTCGCGGTCCGGGCGGCCACCCGCACCGCCACCTCGTAGGGTTCCGCTGCTTCGGCGGGGGAGGCCGGGCCGTGAATGGCGTTGACGCCGATGAAGTCGATCCGAATGTCTTCCGCCTTGAGGCCGACGATCTTGAACCGCTCCTCCAGGATGCGGCGCGCCAGTTCCGCCCGGCGCAGCGCGCCCGGCCCGGCGTAGAAGAACATGTCCTCGCCGATGAAGCCCTCCGCGCAGCCGATCGACACCTTGAGCGTGGGCGTGCGCGGCTTGCCGGAGATGCCGCTGACCCGCACCAGGTCGCGGCCGAGGTCCTGCAGCTTCGCAGTGGTGAAATCCACGACGACATCGGGCGTGACGTAGTTCGCGGGGTCATGCACCTCGTACAGGAGCTGCTCCTTGATTGTCATGGGCGTGATCGCGCCGCCGGTTCCACCCACCTTGCTGATGGTGGCAGCGCCCGTCTCGTCCACCTCCGCGATCGGGAAGGCGAGGTTCCATGGCTCCGGCACGTCCTTGAAGCCGGGGTCGGCGAAGTAGCCGCCCGTGGCCTGCGCGCCGCATTCCAGGATGTGGCCGACCGCGCTGCCGGCCCCCACGCGCACGTGGTCCAACGGGTCCCAGCCGAACTCGTGCATCATCGGCGCCAAGAAGATCGACGGGTCGGCCACGCGGGTTGTCACGACGATCCGGGCACCCTGGCGCAAGGCGTCCACGATGGGCTCGGCGCCGAGATAGGCTTCGGCGGAAACCATGCTGTCCCCAAGGGTCGCGGTCTTGCGCCCATTTTCCAGGATCGTGTCGGTTTCCGCGAGCACGCGGTCGGTGATCAGGCTGCCGGATACCGCAGCCACCTTGATGCCGCTCCCGCCGAACTCACGCAGCCAATGCACGATGCGCTCGGCCGCGCCGTCCGGGTTGATCCAACCCTGGTTGCTGACGATGCGGGTGCCGCGCTTCAGGCAGCCGGGCAGCACCGCCTGCATGCGGTCGTTCAGATACGTGTCATAGCCGGCGAAGTCCGGGTCGCGGCGCTTGCGGACTTGTGCCGCGGAGATGGTCGCCTCGGCCATCGTCTCGAAGCACAGATAGTCCAGGTCGCCGCGTTCGGCGTTCAGCCGTGCCGGCTCGATACGGTCGCCCCACCATGCGGACCCGGTCCCGATGCGGATGCTGGCCATGCTGAAACCTTTCCATTGACAGCGCCTGCACCCGCCGCGTGCTTGGACACACTTTGCTCGGTTACGCATGGCAGAACGCCGGATCACCGTGCCAGGCAGCAAAAGCGTGTGCAATAGACTCGATGCTGGTGTTTGCGGCTGACCGCTATACCATCCGGCAGAACAGGACGAGACAGGGAGACACGCGATGGACCTCACCCGCCGCAGCTTGGCCACGCTGGCCGCCGGCACCTGTCTTGCAGCCGTCGGGCCAGCCGGATACCCGGCACGGACGGTGCGGATCGTCGTGTCGTACCCGCCCGGCCGCACGACCGACTTCGTCGCGCGCTTGGTCGCCACCCGCCTCACCGAACGGGTCGGCCGCACCTTCATCATCGAGAACAAGCCGGGCGCGAGCGGGGCGACCGGCGCCCAGGCGGTGGCACGCGCTGCGCCGGGCCAGGCATATCCCGATCGGATTCGACAACCTGCCGTCATCCATGGAGCAAATCCGCGGCGGCGCCGTGCGCGGGATCGCGATGACGGCAAAAGATCGCGCGTCCAGCGCTCCGGACCTGCCGACCATTGCCGAAACCGTGCCGGGCTACGAAGTTTCGGCTTGGTTCGGCGTGTTGGCGCCCAAGGCCACGCCGGACACGGCGGTGCAGTATTGTCGGCTGAAATCGCGGACATTTTGCGGGAGCCGGACATGCGCCGCCTGGTCGAGAGCGGGGCCGTTCCGATCGGCAACAGCCCGGCGGCATTTGCCGCAGTCGTCATGGCGGAGGTCGAGAAATGGAAGCCACGTTGCCGAGGTGGCCTCGGTGCAGATCGACTGATACCGCTCGCCCCTTGGGGCGACCGGTATCAGAATCGTTTTCGGCGCGTGGCCTCAGCCGCAAACGCTTGCGTTTCGGCGACCCCACCAATCCCGCGCGCATACCGGTCAGCCCAAGGGGCTGCCGGTATAAACCGCTCATCGTTCAGGCAGGCCGGAGGCGATCTCGCGTAGTTCCATCATGCAGCCCCCACCAAGGGAGGGATGATGCGCTCGCGGCGCAGTTGCTCGAATTGCCGGTCGAACATGCGGTATGTGTCATACCAATTGCCACAACTGCTGACTCTGATGTGATCCCTGGCGTGGCAGAGGTGTGATCCGCTTGCGGTCCGTTTGGCGCAGGAGGACATGGTGGGTGCACGC
>CAXTUQ010000172.1:4217-10229 GCA_964247405.1 uncultured Acetobacteraceae bacterium | reverse complement strand
CTACCCGGCGCAGCCGCATCTCGCAAGCCGGCCGGCAGCCAAGTTGACGGTGCCGCGCCGCGCCCGCATCATCCGCGAGGAGATCGGCTACAGCCGCACTTGGATGGTGGACGCGAACCAGGTGTGGGAGGTGGCCGAGGCGGTCGCCAACATGCAGCGCCTGGCCGAATACAAGCCGTGGTGGATCGAGGAGCCGCTGAGCCCGGACGACGTGCTGGGCCATGCCAAGGTCGCCGAGGCCATGCGCCCGCTCGGGATCGGCGTGGCAACCGGCGAGCACTGCCAGAACCGCGTCATGTTCAAGCAGTTCCTGCAAGCGCGCGCCATCGACTTCTGCCAGATCGACGCCTGCCGCCTGGGCGGGGTCAACGAGGTGCTCGCGGTGCTGCTGATGGCGGCGAAGTTCGGCGTGCCCATTTGCCCGCACGCCGGCGGGGTCGGCCTGTGCGAGTTGGTGCAGCACCTGTCGATCTTCGACTACATCGCAGTCTCCGCCTCGCTCGACAACCGCGTCCTTGAGTATGTCGATCACCTGCACGAGCATTTCGTGGATCCCGTGGTGATCCGTGATGGCCGCTACATGCCGCCGGAAAGTCCCGGATACAGCGCGGCGCTGAAGCCTGCATCCCTCGCGGACCACACGTTCCCGACCGGCACGGTCTGGAGAGCGAGCCCGGCGCGAGCGAGCTGACAGGGAGGACCGCCATGCCCCAAGCGCGCTGGACCATGATCTTCCTGTGCTGCCTGGCGAACACGATCAACTACGTGGACCGGGCCAACCTCGCCGTGGCGGCGCCCTCGATGCAGCGGGAGCTCGGCATCGACGCCGCCCTGATGGGATTGGTCCTGGGCGGGTTCTTCTGGACCTATTCCGTCATGCAGATGCCGTTCGGATGGTTCGCGGACCGGGTCGGCGCGCGCATCTCGCTCGCTGTCGCGGTAGTCTGGTGGTCCGCCTTCACCGCCTTCACCGCCGTCGCGAACAGCGTCGCGACGCTGCTGGGCTGCCGCCTGTTGCTGGGCGTCGGCGAGGCGGGCGCCTACCCGTCCTGCGCCAAGGTGACAGCCAACTGGTTTCCGCGCAGCGAGCGCGGGCTTGCGAGCAGCATCTTCGACAGCGGCTCGCGCATCGGCTCGGCGCTGTCCTTGCCGCTGGTCACTTGGCTGATCGGCAGCTTCGGCTGGAGGGCCTCGTTCATCGCCACCGGCACGCTCGGCATCGTGTGGGCGGTGTTCTGGGTGGCGATCTACCGTGACCCCGAGCGGCACCGCTCCGTCACTCCCGAACAGCTCCAGCGTCTCCAGGCCGAACGCGGCAACGCCAATGCCGGAAGCGGCAGCAAGATCTCCTGGGGCTCGCTGTTCCGCTACCGGACGATCTGGGGCATGATGGTCGGGTTTTTCTGCCTGAACTTCGTGATCTATTTCTTCATAACTTGGTTCCCGACTTACCTGGTGCAGGCGCGCGGTTTCTCGCTGGCGCAACTCGGTACTCTGGGCGTGCTCCCGGCCCTCGTCGCCATCCCCGGTGGCTGGTTCGGCGGCTTCACTTCCGATGCGTTGTATCGCCGGGGATGGAGCCTGACTGCCGCGCGCAAGACCTGCCTGGTCGGCGGCATGCTGATGTCGTCGGCGATCACGCTTTCCGCCTTCGCGCCGAACATCTACGTGGCCCTGGCGTGCTTCGCGGTCTCCTATGCAAGCCTCGCCTTTACCGCCGCGAGCATCTGGTCGTTGCCGGGCGACGTGGCGCCCAGCAACGGCCACGTCGCCTCGATCGGCGGGATCCAGAACTTCGCGTCCAACCTGGCGGGGATCGTGACCACCACCTTCACCGGCGTCATGCTGACCATCACCAGCGGCTCGTTCATCGTGCCGCTGGTGGTCGCCGGCGGGTTTTGCCTGCTCGGCGCGGCGGCCTACCTGTTCCTGGTCGGGGAGATCGCCCCCTTGCCGCCGCTCACCGGCGCCGCCGCAGTCCCGCGGGCCGGCACAGCCGATTGAAGCCTCAGGAGGACCGCCATGCTCCAGCACGACCGGTCGCCAGTTGAGAACCAGGCTCGCTGGCAGCATCTGCGCGGATTTTGGCGGTGGCGTCAGAAATGCGCCGCTGATCGAGCAGAAGAAGTGGTCCCGACAACCAGACGGTTTCGCGAGTGGGAAATGTCCATGCTGGATAGGACGGTTCCGCCCACGACAACCCTGCAACCGGCAACCCACGACCGGCCCACCATATCCGAGCTTGTCGTGAGGCGAGCACTCCCGAGCGGGCATTGAAGCGGCTGCGTGCCGCGCCGTCAGCCATCCCTACACTGGCGCAAGCCGCTGATCCGACAAGGAACGCGGCGGATCAGGGATCATGGCCCCACTGCTCCGGGAAAAGCCGCCCGGATGCCGCCAGTGGGCCGAGCTGGAGGGGACCCTGTCCTTTGGCCGGCAGGAAGCGGGTGCACACGGCCCGCGACGTGATGGCCCGCGTCACGGCGGAGCGGCTGGCGCAGCACCGTGGACGCTTCGGCTTTGTGCGGATACGCCGCGTGCCGGCGGTGGTCCCGTCCTTCAGCAGGGCTTCGGCTCCCGAACGGCGGCTGAGCCGCATGGATGGCTTCTCCAGCCCGATCCATGCCGAGCTGCAGATCGCTATGGACCATTCTTTTCCACGACGTGCGCGTCGCAGCGCCGCCCTGCTCCGCCCCAGAACTCGCCCCATCAAGTCGCCGCCGCTTCCCATCCGATCGCCCGGCGCAGGAACGCCATCCCGAGCGCGGCGAAGCTGGCCACCTCCGCGTTGTCCTTGCCGTAGCCATGCCCGCCGGCGGCCGGCTCGTAGAACAGCGCCTCGTAGCCCAGCGCTTGCAGCTTGGCCGCCATCTTGCGCGCGTGGCCAGGGTGGACCCGGTCGTCCCGACGGGTGGTGGCCAGCAGGATGGGCGGGTAGCGCCGGCCGGGCTCGGCGGCATGGTAGGCGGACATCGCGCCCAGGAACGCCTCCCAGTCCGGGGTGTCCGGGTCGCCGTACTCCGCAACCCAGCTCGCCCCAGCCAGCAGCTTGCTGTAGCGGCGCATGTCGATCAGCGGGATGGTGCAGAACAAGGCGCCGAACCGCTCGGGGTAGCGGGTCAGCATGTTGGCGATCAGCAGCCCGCCGTTGGAGCCGCCTTCCGCCGCGATGCGCTCCGGCCGGGTCACGCCGCGGCGGACCAGGTCGGCGGCCACGGCGGCGAAGTCGTCATGGCTCAGCCGCTTGCCTTCGCGGCGCCCGGCCTCGTGCCAGCGCGTGCCGAACTCGTTGCCGCCCCGGAGGCTGGCGGTCACGGTGGTGCCGCCCCGCTCAAGCCAGAGCTTGCCGGCGATGATGCGGTAGCCCGGCATGACTGGGACGCCGAACCCGCCGTAGGCGTAGAGATGCACGGGCGCGTCCCCCGTCGCCCGCAGGGCCGCACTGGACGTAGGGGATGCGCTCGCCGTC
The DNA here is from genome assembly GCA_964247405.1 of uncultured Acetobacteraceae bacterium. Classification (GTDB taxonomy): domain Bacteria; phylum Pseudomonadota; class Alphaproteobacteria; order Acetobacterales; family Acetobacteraceae; genus CAHJXG01. Next base: position 6,760 of record CAXTUQ010000172.1, on the reverse strand, counting down.
CACCGACACCGCTTCATGCCGGGTCATCACCAGGCCGGCGGCGTCGAAGGCGGGCGGCAACTGCTTCAGGACCTCTGGCGCGGCGAGCCCTGGCCTGGTCAGGAGCAGGCTTGGCGGCGTGACCGGGTCCTGGGCGGTCGCAAGCAGCGAGCCGTCGCCCTCCTCGTAGTGCATGTCGAGCGGCCAAGCGTTCACCGTCCCAACCGGCGGCAGCCCGGCGAGATCCTCCACCTCCCAGGTTCCCGGCACGACAATGGCGAACACCGGACGGAGGTCGTCGAGGATGCTCAGCACAAGGCGGCCCGCGGCCCAGAAGAAGCCTTGCAACGCGCGGCGCGGCCCTGGCTCGAACACAATCGTGAACCGTCGTTCGCCTGCAAGGAACGCGCGCAGGCCGGTGACGGCGACCGCGTCGGGGCCGAACGTTTGCCCGCCCGCTTTCCATTCGGTCCGTCCGGCCACCGCGAGCCAATCCCCCTTCCAGGAAAAGCGGGCGTCGCTCGGCAGCTCGATCCGCTGCCGCGGGCCGGCACGGTCGCCGATCCATACGCGCGTGTCGAAGAAGCCGGGCTTCTCGGCGAACACCAGCCGGTCGTCCTGCCGGTCGTAGCTGCCCCAAGCGTTCATGTTGGCCGGGTCGGTCGTGAACAGCGGAGGCGCCGCCAACCAGTCCTCGCCGCGGCGCCACAGCCGGACGGTGCTGGCGTAGCCCGACCGCGTCTCGCCTCCCAGCGCGGAGGACAGCAGCAGCGTGTCCGCGTCCAGCCAGGCCGCGCCGCCTTTGGCTTCCGGCAGCGCGAACCCGTCGGGGACGAAGCGGCGCGAGGGAAGGTCGAACTCGCGCAGCACGGCTGCGTCGCTGCCGCCGCGCGACAGCCGGACCAGGGCGCGGGCATGGTCCGGCGGCAAGGTCGCGGCGCCCTGCCACACCCAGTCCTCGCCCTCTGCCGCGGCGAGCGCGTCGAGGTCCAGCAGGATGTCCCATTCCGGCGTCGGCGTGCGGTAGGACTGGAGCGTGGTCCGGCGCCAAAGCCCGCGTGGCTGCGCCGCATCGCGCCAGAAATTGTAGAGCAGGCCACCGCGGCGCGCCGGCACCGGCAGGTTGTCCGGCCGGTCCAGCAGCGCCCGGAGCGCGTCGCGGTCCCGCTCGTAGCGGGCGTCCGCAAGCCGGGCGAGGGTGTCGGTCGTGCGCGCGTCGGCCCAAGCGGTTGCTTGCTCGCCCTCGATCTCTTCCAGCCAAAGATATGGATCGTCGTCGGGCGCGGCGAGGGTGGGGCGCGGGTCGGTCATGGCCCGTTATCGCCCGAAGCTCCGGCCGTGGCTACCTGGGGTGCAGCGGCTCGGCATCATCGCCGGCCGGGCTTGCCCCCATCTTCAGTCCTGCTCGGATGAGCTGGTCGCAGGCCAGCCACGACGTCGTGACGTGGGCGAACAAGCGGAAAACCGCACGGTCTCCGCAGGACAGGCTGCGATATCGGCGGTGCCGGCGATGGTTGCGTGGCCGTCCCCGCATTGGCCCGACCAACCTGCCAGCGACGGCGCTCGGCGCGACGGAGGCACAAGCCTAACGACGCGCGCTGACCAGACTGGCCCAAGCCTGGCGCCGCATTGGTCCAGCATTCCCCCGTTTGCCCGCAGGCACTTCGGACATCCCTGACCCCCGCGCCAACCACGCTCCGCACTCGCGTCCGCCTGCGGGACGCCGGGGGAAGGACGACGAGGGGAGACCGAGACGGGGCTACCGCCGACGCAGGCCGCGCCGCAAGGGGCCGTCGCGAAGGCGCTCCCGGGCTGCGCCCGCCCTTGCCCCACGGCCCGCGCCCGCGGGCGCCGGGAGGGGAGCAGGACGGGATGTGGAAAGGGAAGGGGGCACAGCCCCGCCCGGCCCCCACGCCGTCCTGCCACTCCAGGCGGGAACACAGTGATGAGCGGACACGATGCGGAACTGGACCAGCTGCGGGCGGGCGTGAGCTGCGCCGCGCTGCTGAAGCGGATGCAGCCGGGCTGGCTGCTCGACAAGGAAGGAAGCACGGCGAGGTGCCTGAAGTATCGGCGCGGCGCGGGCGAGGTGCTGATCGTCAACCACGACGGGCGCGGCTGGTGGGACCCGCTGAGCGACGCCCGCGGCGACGTGTTCAGCCTGACGCAGCACCTGGACCCGCGGCTGAACTTCGGCCAGGTGCGCCGGCTGCTGCGCGGCATGGTGGGCGTGAGGCCGTCCCGCCCCGAGATGGAACGCAGGTCCGGGAAGCCCGACAAGCCCGCCATCCCGGTGGCCCAGCTCTGGGCGCGGCGCCGGCGACTCGGCCGCGGTTCGGCCACCTGGAACTATCTGACGGGCCAGCGCGCGCTGCCGGAGGCCGTGCTGAGGGCGGCGGACCGGTCGGACGCGGTGCGGGAAGGCCCGCACGGCAGCGCCTGGTTCGCGCACCGCGACCACGCGGGCCGGCTCACCGGGATCGACATGCGCGGCCCGGACTGGCGCGGCTTCTCGAAGGCCTCGGACAAGAGCCTGTTCCGCTTGCCAGGCGGTGCGGGGGTGT
>CAXTUQ010000172.1:0-4207 GCA_964247405.1 uncultured Acetobacteraceae bacterium | reverse complement strand
GAGGCGCCGATCGACGCGCTGAGCCTGGCGGCGCTGGAGGGCGTGCGGGCCGACACGCTCTACCTCGCCACCACGGGCGGCATGGGGCCGCTGACGCTCGCCTGCCTCGATGCGCTGCTGCTGGGCCTCGCGGGCCAGCCCGATGCCGTGCTGGTCGCGGCGACTGACGCGGACCCGGCCGGGGAGCGCCACGCCCGGCGCCTGGCGGAGCGGGCAGAGGCCGCGGGCGTGCGGTGGGAGCGGCTGGCGCCAGCGGGCGGGCAGAACGACTGGAACGACCTGTTGGTGAGCAGGAAGGGTGGGTGATGGACGACGGGTCCGCTGTGTCGCCTTGCAGCAGGCTACGCCGACACGGTGAAGTGCGCCGTCCCGTTCGACAGCAGCGCGGCTCCCGCGTAGCTGTGGCCGTCGAAGCTGGCTGAGGTCACGTACAGGTTGCGGTCCGTCGCCGCCGTGCCGCCCCAGGCGTCGTTGAGGAAACTCACGCCGACATCGTGCGGACCCGCGCCGAAGCTGCCGGTGAACGCGAAATCCTGGGACGCGCCGCTTGCGTGCAGAGCCGTGACAGCCTCGGCGGTGTCGAGCGTCTTGCCGTCCACGCTGACGGTGAACTGCGCATCCCCCGCCCATGCGTCCTCGGACAGGCGCAGCACCAGCTTGTCCGGCACCGCCACGCCCTTCGGCGTGGACCCGCCCACCATGAAATCCTTGCTCCCGTTCGCAAGGAACGCTCCCGCCGTTCCGGCATAGGTGGTCCCATCCAGCGCGATGGAGTCGACATACAGGTTGCGGTCAGTCGCGGCGCTGCCGCCCCAAGCGTCGTTGATGAAAGCGATCCGCACGTCATGCTGGCCGGCGCCCCAGTTGCCCGTCAGCATGAGGTGGCCGTCGTCGTGGGTCGAATGGAGGACGTGCGCGGTCTGGGCGCCGCCCGCCGGCTTGCCATCGACGCTGACGGTGAACTGCGCGTCGCCCGCCCACGCATCCTCGGCCACGGCGATGTCCAGCGTGTCGACGGCCGGCGTAGCTGGCGCGGTCGCGCCACCGGGAGCACGCACGAGATCCAGCTCCTGGTTCTGCGATCCGACGCTCGCCGTTTCGGTCACCGGCGTCGCAAGGGCGCTTCCCGAGAAGGTGACCTGGTACGCGCCCACGGGCAGTTGCAGCTGGTAGCCGCCCGCGTCCCAGGTCGTGGTTTGATAGACGGCCCCCGTGCCCGATTTCACCTGCACCGACAGCCCGCCCAGCCCTTCGCCGGGCTCGTAGAACCCGTCGCCGTTCAGGTCGGTGTAGGCCACCCCGGTCAGGAAGCTGCCGCTGCCGGATTGGGCGAAGTCCTGCGTCACGTCCGCCGCGCTCTGCCCCTGGTAGCTGCCGCCGGCGACGCCGATGCCCACCTCGCGAAAGCCGGCGTTCAGAAGGTTGGTCCGGTGCTCCGGGCTCTTGAACAGCATGGCTTCCAGGGCGGCCGAGGTGGCCTGGCTGGGCGCCACGCCGCTCCCGTATTGGATGGCGATGTTCTCGCCCCAGCTCCACGACCCTGTGAAGCTGTAGTCCGCCGCGCCCATCCGGTCGCCCGGCGAGCTTCCGTTCGCCCCGGTGTGGGAGAAGCTGTTGTTGGCCAGCATCCAGGCGCTGTGCCCCTGGGCAGCGGCGATCAGCTGCGGGTTGAAGGCCAGCGGCTGCTGCGGGTTGTCGGACAGGGTGCCGGCGGCCAGCCCGTCGTTGAGGCCGATCCCGAGGCGGGCGGCCTCCGCGCCGGGATTGCCGCGGGCGCGGTTCACCAGTTCCAGGACATACTGCTCATATGCGGTCGGCTGGGCCACTTGTCCGCTCCGTCGTTGTTTCAAGATCGATTTGTGTCGCCCGGCATGGTCTTCAACCGCAAGTTGACAAATCCTGGATGCCCGTCCAGGCGTCGGCTAACGACGTCTGCAAGCAGGGAAGGGCAGCCGATCGTGGGAACCGGCCTCACCCGCAGCCGTCAGGCCGGGGACCTGATGCTGCCCTGGAAGGGAACGGTGATGTCCGACGCCGGCCAGCGGCAGAACGAACGGCCACCTGGCTGTGCCATGATGAAGACCTGGATGGGAAAGAGGACCATGGCTGCGACAAGGCGGGCACTGGACGGGGCAGCGGCTGGGCAGGAGGTCAAGCCGCGCCGGGATTGCGTGCGCGACGCGGTCGCTTCCGTGCGCATCGAGGGCGGCCAGGTGGACGAGGACGCGGCCCGCATCTTGGACAGGTGGGCGGAAGGGGCGTTGTCGGACGAGGCGATGATGACGGAGATCCTGACCCTTCGTGTTCAATGCAAGGGGGCGACAAGTACCTGATACGGCTATATCGCCTTTGACGAGGGAGACCGCAGCCCGCCGTGGGGCCACCTGGGACGCGATTGCGTCGGCACGCATCGAGGGGGTGGCGGTATCGACCGCCGCACGGTCGCTCATGGGCCTGCATGACGCCGGGCAGATCAGCGACGCGACACTGGTCGCGGCCGTCCGCCGACGGCATGCCGAATGCTGACGTTCCCTGCCTCATACCGCAGTCAAGCGACGCGCACGTTCATGTAGGGCTCGGCGCCGTTAGCGCCGTAGCTGACGACCACGCGCCCGTTGCCCAGGTCGGCGGTGGTGAAGCCGGCCAGCGTGAACGACGCGGTGGGCTTGCCCGCGGCCACGGCGTGCAGCGTCAGCCCGGTGTAGCCGGCCGCGCCCTGGTTGTCGGCCCAGTTCAGCGCGAAGCCCGTCGGCGTGACGCCGAACACAGTCACGTCGTCGCCGCTGCGCGCGCCCGTCACCGTGCTCCAGATGTCGGACGGCGCGTTGCGGTCGTCCACGAAGAACGTGTCCGTGCCGCCGCCGGCGGACAGGAAGTTCGAGCCGGTTCCCCCGTCCACCACGTTGCGGCCGCCAGCCACCTGCACCGCGTCGTTGCCGGCGCCGGTGTGGATGAACGTGCTGGGCGACAAGGCGACGACGTTCAGGTTGTGGGGCGAGATGTTGACGAACCCGGTCTGCAGGCCGGCCACGGGGCCGCTATACGGGTTGCCGGCCGCGCTGCTCGTCTGGCTCGTCGTCACGTCCTGCACGGTGAAGTTCGCCGCGGGCTGCGGCGGCTGGGGCGCGCCTGGCACCGCGACGGAGGTGGTGTCGTCGGTGCTGCTCAGCCCGTGGTCGTCCGTGATCTTGAGCGAGAACCGCACCTGCTGGTCGGCCGTTCCCGGGATGCCGGCAAAGGTGATCGCGTCCAACTGCTTGGACAGCGAGGCCGCGTCCGTGGCGGCGAGCTGGTACACGCCGGGGGCGGTCTCGGCGGCGCCCGCGAGCTTGCCGGCAGCGTCGGTCATCTGCCCGTTGACGCTTTCGGTGATGGTCGCGGCCACCGTGCTGGACGAGTTGCCGTTCTGGTCGACATCGTCCGCGACCGCCACGCCGGCAAAGAGCGTGCTGGGAACGGCGTTCGCCTTCGTGCCCGTGATGGCCGGGGGGGTGATGATGATGTAGTTGCTGACGTTCAGTTGATAGATCGGGCGTCCGGCGTCATCCTTGCCGTTCGTCTCGACGGCGGTTGTGTCGATGTAGCCGTTGATGACCTTGCCGTTCGCGAGGGGATTGGCCACGAACCGCCAACCGTGGAGCGCCGCGGTGACCTGCGCGTCGGTGCCGGTGACAGAGGACACGGTGTTGCCGGACGCATCGACGAAATGGCCGCCAGCGGGCGCTTCGAGGGTTACAATGTAGGCGACGATGATCCCAGGGTCGGACACAGCCGCGCCGCCGTAGGGCGTTACGCTGCTTCCCGCGACAACGGTGAAGTCTTTCCCGAACGCGACGTCCATGGATGATTGCCTTGCTTTCCAGGGCGGGGTCCCAATGGACCCGCTTCGTGCCACCCATAGGGTTTGAACATGTCCGCGTAAACCAGGAACTTACATTGGTTTCGGCAACGAAGCAGTTCCGACCGGTGCGGCTGCGGGGTGTCGCTCCACGATGCCAGGGTGTCGCTGCGGACCGCTCCGGACCGAAACCGCGAGCGCATGAACCCGCCCGCGTCTGAGTGCGGCGTGGCTCCGATCAACGCCTCGGCCTACCCGAACCGTACCCGTCGTAAGTCAGCGACGCGAGCAGGCCGCAGCGGAGGGGAACAAGGCAGCAGGCTGGACGGGGCAGCGCGAAAGGATGCCGGGGGAGGGCAGGGCTTTTCC
>CAXTUQ010000171.1:0-10245 GCA_964247405.1 uncultured Acetobacteraceae bacterium | reverse complement strand
CCCTAAGTGAGAACGGAACCGCCGCCCATGAACCTGCACCTGGTGTCCGACGCGACGGGAGAGACGCTGAACAGCATCGCCCGCGCCACCGTCTCGCAGTTCGAGCAAGCCTCCATCGTGTATCACCGCTGGAGCCTGATCCGGACCCGTTTCCAGCTGCACCGCGTGCTGGAAGGGATCGAGGCCGAACCCGGCCCCGTGCTGTCCACCGTGATCGACAAGGCGCTGCGCAACGATCTGGAAACCACCTGCCTGCGGCTTGGCGTCTCGGTGCTGAACGTGTTGGAGCCGGTCTTGGACATGCTGCAGGAGCATATCGGCACCCAGGCGCAATCCCGGCCGGGGCGGCAATACGTGCTGGACGCCGACTACTTCCGCCGGATCGACGCGATGCACTACGTGCTGGCGCATGACGACGGCCAAGCGCAGGCGGGGATCGCCTCGGCCGACGTGGTGCTGGTCGGCGTGTCGCGCTCCAGCAAGACGCCGACCTCCTTCTACCTCGCCAACCGCGGGATCAAGGCGGCCAACGTGCCGCTGGTGCCGGGCACGCCGGACCCGCCGGGGCTGGAGGCGCCGATCTGCCCGGTGATCGGCCTGACGCTCGACCCGCCGGCATTGATAGAAATCCGGCGGCACCGCCTGAAGCTGATCGCCGCCGGCAACGACACCGGCCGGGTGCGGCAGGACTCCAGCGACTACGTCGATGTGGAGGCGGTGCGCGGGGAGCTGCTGTGGGCGCGGCGCCTGTGCACCCGCCGCGGCTGGCCGGTGATCGACGTGACCCGGCGCTCCATCGAGGAGACTGCCGCCACCGTCCTCCAGCTCATGGACGCCTGGCACGAGCGGCGGCGACGGGACGCGGCGTCGGCGTCCGCCCCCATCCCGCCCGTGCCGCTTCCGCCCACGCCGTGATGCAGGCGTCGATGATGCAAGCGGGGGCGCCCCCTTTGGTCCTGGCCAGCCAATCGACGGCCCGGGCGGCGTTGCTGACGGCGGCCGGGCTGCGGTTCGAGGCCCGCCCGGCCCGGGTGGACGAGGCCGCGGTGAAGCAGGCCTGCCGGGCGGAGGGCACAAACGCCGCGGAGACCGCGCTGACGCTGGCAGTGCTCAAGGCGCAGCGCGTCCGCGACCCCGACGCCCTGGTGCCCGATGCCCTGGTAATTGGCGCCGACCAGATCCTGGTATGCGGCGACACCTGGTTCGACAAGCCGGACGGCCTGGACGGCGCGCGGACGCAGCTCCGGGCGCTGCGCGGCCAGCCGCACCGCCTGGTGACGGCCGTGGCCTGCCTGCGCGACGGGCGGGAGGTGTGGCGCCATGTTTCCGAACCCCGCCTGCGCATGCGCGCGTTCAGCGATGCGTTCCTGGAGGAGTACCTGGCTGCGGAGGGCGATGCGGTCCTGTCCTGCGTCGGCGCCTACCGCCTGGAGGGGCTTGGCGTGCACCTGTTCGAGGAGGTGCAGGGCGAACATGCCGCAATCCTCGGCCTGCCGCTGCTGCCGCTGCTCGGATTCCTGCGCCAGCACGGGGTCCTTATGGGGTAGCGTCCGGTTTGCCGGGCCGGACCCGGTGCGTTAGGGTTTGCCGGACAAGCCAACGAAAACGGGGGGTGAGGGATGGCGGTGAGCAAGGTCTATCCGGACGCGGCGGCGGCGCTGGCCGGGGTGCTGCGGGACGGCATGGTCATCATGGCCGGCGGCTTCGGCGTGTGCGGCATCCCGCAGGTGCTGATCGAGGCGATCCGGGACAGCGGCGTGCGGGACCTGACCTGCATCTCGAACAACGCGGGCATTGACGACGCGGGCCTGGGCCTGCTGCTGCAGACCCGGCAGATCCGCAAGATGATCTCTTCCTATGTCGGCGAGAACGCGACCTTTGCGAAGCAGTACCTCGCCGGCGAGTTGGAGATCGAGTTCAACCCGCAGGGCACGCTGGCGGAGCGCATCCGCGCGGGCGGCGCGGGCATCCCCGCCTTCTACACCCGCACCGGCGTCGGCACCGCCATCGCGGAGGGCAAGGATGAGCGGGAGTTCGACGGCCACCGCTACATCATGGAGCGCGGCCTGCTGGCGGACCTCGCGGTCGTGCACGCTTGGCGCGGCGACACGGAGGGCAACCTGGTGTACCGGATGACCGCGCGGAACTTCAACCCGATCATGGCGACCGCGGCCAAGATGGTGGTGGCGCAGGTCGAGGAGCTGGTGGAGCCGGGCGCGCTCGACGGCGACCACGTCGTGACGCCGGGCATCTTCGTGAAGCGCATCGTCCATGTGCCGAACGTCGCGAAACGGATCGAGCAGCGCACGACGCGCAAGCGCGACACGGCCCCGGCTCCGGCGGCGGCCGGCACCGATCCCCTTCCGGCGTAAGGAGAACACCATGCCCTGGACCCGAGACGAAATGGCGGCTCGCGCGGCGCGGGAACTGCAGGACGGCATGTACGTGAACCTGGGGATCGGCATCCCGACCCTGGTCGCCAACCACATCCCCCCCGGCATCAGCATCCAACTGCACAGCGAGAACGGCATGTTGGGCATCGGCCCGTTCCCGTTCGAGGGGGAGGAGGACGCCGACCTCATCAACGCCGGTAAGCAGACCGTGACCATGCTGCCGACCACCAGCTTCTTCGACAGCGCCGCGTCCTTCGCGCTGGTGCGCGGCGGCCACATCGGCATCTCCATCCTGGGCGCGCTGCAGGTGGCGGAGAACGGGGATCTCGCGAACTGGATGATCCCTGGCAAGATGGTGAAGGGCATGGGGGGCGCTATGGACCTGGTGGCCGGCGTGCCGCGCGTCGTCGTGCTGATGGAGCACACCGCCGGCGGCAAGCCGAAGCTGCTGCGCGCCTGTTCCTTGCCGCTGACGGGGGCCGGCGTGGTGAACCTGGTGGTGACGGAACTCGGCGTGTTCGACGTGGGGCGGCCCGGCCTCACATTGGTCGATGTGGCGCCGGGCGTCACGGTGGAGGAGATCCGCGGCAAGACCGAGGCGCCGTTCGACGTTCATCAGGACCTCAAGGCCGCGTAGCCTCTTGATGTCGGGCGCAGGCCGGTTTATTACCCGCGCCTTCCGCAGCTGGGCTTGCTTCGCCCGGCGCCGGCGGGGCTGTAGCTCAGTTGGGAGAGCGCCTGAATGGCATTCAGGAGGTCAGCGGTTCGATCCCGCTCAGCTCCACCATCGCTGATGGTCCGCCCATGCAGTTCCCGCCACCGCGGCGGCCCATAGCCCGCGGCGGATCGCAGTCCCGGGCTGCCCCGCCTCCGCCGCGGCCGGTGCTCACCGAGCTTGATCCTGTTCCCTTTCCAGGGGGCGCCGAAGCGGCGCTGGAGTTCGCCGCCTTTGAGAAGGGCTTGCTTGAGCGCGGCAATGGCCGCAGCAGCGCCCGGAGCCGGGAGCCGCCGGCCGCGCGGCGGACCCCGATCAGCGAGCCGAACCGGCACGCGGTCCATTGGATGCTGGCCGGGGCAGGCATGGGGGCCGCTGTCGCCCTGTTGCTCCTGCTGCTGAGTTCGGGCCTGCTGACTGGCGTCGTCGCCGCGGCGCTGCGGGTGGCCGCGCGGTCCTGAGCGCATCCGGCGCAACCCCGTCGTACTCCAAGCGTTCCCCCGCAAATCGGGGATCGCTGCCATGACCGACACGCCAAGCGTCAAGCCTTACAAGGGACCGGCCGGGGGCTGGGGGTCCGTACGCTCGTTGGGCGGCATCTTGGCAAAGGAGGGCGTCCCGATCAGCGGCGCCCTGGTGCTGACGCAGCAGAACAAGCCGAAGGGCTATACTTGCGTGAGCTGCGCCTGGATCAAGCCGGCTGAGCCGCACGTGTTCGAGTATTGCGAGAACGGCGCCAAGGCCACCGCGTGGGAGATCACCACGAAGCGGGTCGGCCCCGACTTCTTTGCCAAGCACACCGTCACCGAGCTGGAAGGCTGGTCCGACCATGACCTGGAAGCCATCGGCCGGCTGACCCACCCGCTGCGCTACGACGCCGCGAGCGACACCTACGTCGAGGTCGGCTGGCAGGAAGCGTTCGACGACATCGGCGGGCGGCTGCGCGCCATGGACCCCAAGAAGGTCGTGCTCTACGCCTCCGGCCGCGCGTCGCTTGAGGCGTCCTACATGTATGCCCTGTTCGCGCGCATGTTGGGCACCAACAACCTGCCCGACAGCTCCAACATGTGCCACGAACCCACCTCGGTGGCGCTGCCGCAGAGCATCGGCGCCCCCAAGGGCACGGTGACGCTGGAGGATTTCGATAACGCCGACCTGATGATCTTCGCCGGGCAGAACCCTGGCACCAACAGCCCGCGCATGCTGAACGAGCTGCAGAAGGCGCACAAGCGCGGCGTGCCGATCATCACCCTCAACCCGCTGCGCGAGCGGGCGCTGGAGCGGTTCCGCAGCCCGCAGCACGTGGGGGAGATGCTGACCTCCACCGACACGCCGATCAGCAGCCAATACCACCAGGTCCGCATCGGCGGCGACGTGGCGGCGCTCACCGGGGTGTGCAAGCACGTCCTGGCGCTGGACGACGCGGCGCAGGCGGCGGGCGGTCCGCGCGTGCTCGACACGGCGTTCATCGCCGAGCATACCCACGGCTTCGACGAATTCGCCGACGCCGTGCGCGCCCACGCCTGGGAGGCGCTGGAGCACCAGTCGGGCCTGAGCCGGGGCGCCATGGAGGCGGTGGCGACCGTCTATGCCCGCAGCAACGCCGTCATCGGCATCTACGGCATGGGCCTGACGCAGCACCGCACCGGCGTCGAGAACGTGCAGATGTTCGTCAACCTGCTGCTGCTGCGCGGCAACATCGGCAAGCTCGGCGCCGGCATCTGCCCGGTGCGCGGCCACAGCAACGTGCAGGGCCAGCGCACCGTGGGCATCACGGAAAAGCCCGAGCTGGCGCCGCTCGACAAGCTGAAGGAGCTGTACGGCTTCGAGCCGCCGCGCGAGAAGGGCACGGACACGGTGGGCGCCTGCAAGCAGGTGCTGAAGGATGAGGTGGAGGCCTTCGTCGAGCTGGGCGGCAACTTCATCCGCGCCGTCCCGGAAACCGTGGCGATGGAGCGGCATTGGCGCGACATCCCGCTGACCGTGATGATCTCGACCAAGCTGAACCGCAACCACGTGATCCACGGCAAGACCGCCTACATCCTGCCCTGCCGCGGCCGGATCGAGATCGACGTGCAGGCGACCGGACCGCAGATCCTGACCACGGAGGATACCAGCGCCTGCGTGCAAAGCTCCCGCGGCATGAGGGATCCGGCCAGCGAGCACCTGATGAGCGAGCCGGCCATCGTCGCCGGCATCGCGCAGGCCACGCTGTCCCCGAACCCGGCGGTGCCCTGGGCGCAATGGACGGACGACTACAGCCTGGTGCGCGACGCCATCGAGCGGACCTACCCGAACTTGTTCGGCGACTTCAACCACCGCATGGAGAAGCCCGGCGGCTTCCACCTGCCGATCACCGCGCGCACGCGGGATTGGCACACGCCCACCGGACGCGCCAACTTCATCGTGCCGCGCAGCCTCAACGAGGACATCGCGGTTCCCGATGACGCCAGGGGCGTGCTGCAGCTCATGACGATCCGCAGCAACGACCAGTTCAACACGACGATCTACGGCTACCACGACCGCTTCCGCGGCGTGCGCGGCACCCGGATGACGCTGTTCATGCACGTGAACGATATCGAGCGGCTGTCCTTGGCCGAAGGCGACATCGTGGCGCTGACGGCGGCCGTCGATGACGGCGTGGTGCGCCGGGTCGGCGGGTTCATCGTGACGCCCTATGACATCCCGGAAGGCTGCATGAGCGCCTATTATCCCGAGGCCAACCCGCTGATCCCCGTTTGGCACCATGCGGAGGGCGCGGACACCCCGGCCGCCAAGTCGATCCCCGTCACCCTGGAAAAGCTGGACGTGCCGCCCCAGCACCTCGCGGCGGACTGACCGGCCCGGCTGCCCTGGCGCGACCGCCAGGACAGCCCCTCAGTCCGGCGTGCTCGCCACGATGCGGAACAGCAGGCCCTCCCCGTTGGGGGGACCCAGGCGGACCAAGTCGCCCGGGCGGAACACGAAACCCTCAAAGGTCCAAAGCGGGTCGTCCTCGCTGGCTATGCTCTGCAAGGCCCAGCCTTCGTCCAGGCGGATCAGCTCGGAATGCTTGTCGCCCATGCCGGGCCGCCTGCGGATGGCAAGCCAAGGCGTCGGGTCGTTCGCGTAAGCGGACGGATCGATCTGGCCCTGCCGGTTGAGGACGAGCCGGACAATAAGCCGGTCGTTGAGATCGCCGTCGGGACGCCCGGGTCCCTTGGCCAGCACCATGGTCAGCTTCGCCATCACCTCGCCTTGAACGCATCCATGGGAGGTCAACGTGCCTGGCCGTCCTTGGTGCCCATGGGTCCGAAGGGCCGCAGCATAAACCAAGCCGCCCCGGATTGCACTCCGTTGCGCGACGATGCGCCGGATGGTCCTCAGAGTGTGGCCGTTGCGCCGCGGGCCGGCGCTCAAACCCGTCAGATCGCCACCCGGACGCCCAGCTCGACGACGCGGTCGCTGGGGATGCGGAAGAACTCCGTCGCCGGCACGGCGTTGCGCGCCATGAACAGGAACAGGAACAGCCGCCAGGCCGGCAGCTTCGGCACCATGGCGCGCACCAGGACCTCGCGGCCCAGGAAGAAGCTGGCCTGCATGGGGTTGTAGGCCACGCCGTGCGCGGTGAGTTCCTCCAGCGCGCGGGGGATGTTGGGGCTTTCCATGAAGCCGTAGCGCAGCACGACCCGGTGCACGTTGGGCGCGAGGTCCGACACCTCGACCCGCTCGTCGGACGGCGCCTGCGGCATGTCCATGTTCTGCACGGTGACGAACAGGACGTGCTCGTGCAGCACCTTGTTGTGCTTGAGGTTATGGAGCAGCGCGGCCGGCACGTAGTCGGGGTTGCCGGTCAGGAACACCGCCATGCCCGGCACCCGGATAGTGCGGGACTGCGGCAGCCGCGCCAGGAAGGAGGCGAGCGGCAGGCTGTCCTGCTTCCAGCGCGCCAGCATCAGCTCGCGGCCCCGGTTCCATGAAGTCATCATCGCCATCAGCCCGACGCCGAGCAGCAGCGGCACCCAGCCACCCTCCGGGATCTTCAACGCGTTGGCCGCGAAGAACACGAGGTCCACCGCGAAGAAGAAGCCGAACACCCCGGCGGCGAGGACGCGCGGCCAGCCGAACTGCCGCCGGAACGCCACCATCGCCAGGATGCATGTGCACAGGAAGGTGCCGGTCACGGCGATGCCATAGGCCGAGGCCAGGGCGTCGCTGCTGCGGAAAGCGAGCACCAGGATCAGCACGCCGACCAGCAAGGCCGTGTTGACCTGGGGCACGTAGATCTGCCCCTCCTCGGCGTGGCTGGTGTGCAGCACCGCCATGCGCGGCAGGAACGACATCTGCATGCACTGCCGGGCCACGGAGAAGGCGCCGGAGATCAAGGCCTGGCTCGCGATCACCGTCGCGGCGGTGGCGAGGATGACGAGCGGCAGGCGCAGCCCCTCCGGCGCCATTAGGTAGAACGGGTTGGCCAGCGCGGACGGGTCGGCCATCACCAGGGCGCCCTGCCCGAAGTAGTTGAGCACGAGGCAGGGCAGCACGAAGAACACCCAGGCCAGCCGGATCGGCTGCGCCCCGAAGTGGCCCATGTCGGCATACAGCGCCTCCGCCCCGGTCACGGCCAGCACCACGGAACCGAGCGTGACGAAGGCGAGCCAGCCGTGGTGGAGGCAGACCACCGCTGCGTAGTACGGCGACACCGCCATCAGCACGTCGGGGTTCCGGGCGATCTGGAACAGGCCCATGACCGCGAGGACGGCGAACCAGGCCGCCATCACCGGGCCGAACGCCCGGCCGATGCTGGCAGTCCCGCGGATCTGCACCGCGAACAGCGCCACGATCACCACGATGGACAACGGCAGGACGAAGCTCTTGAAGGCGGGCGACACCACGTCCAGCCCCTCGATGGCCGAAAGCACGGAGATGGCCGGGGTGATCACCCCGTCGCCGAAGAACAGGCACGCGCCGCCCACGCCGATCAGGCCCAGCGCCGTCCGCATGGCGGTGCCGACCGTCCCGCGCTGGGCGAGCGCCATGAGCGCCAGGATGCCGCCCTCCCCGTGGTTGTCGGCGCGCATGACCAGGAGGACGTACTTCACCGTCACGATCAGGATCAGCGACCAGAAGATCAGCGACAGCACGCCGAGGATCTCGATCCGGGTGACGCCGACGCCGCTGAAATGGATCAGGCTGGCCTTGAGCGCGTAAAGCGGGCTGGTGCCGATGTCGCCATAGACGACGCCCAGCACGGCCAGCAGCGCTGCGGCGCGCAGCGGGCGGCGGGCGACGCCGGGGAGGGCTTCGACGGCGAGGCTCACAGGCCCGGTCCGGAGGGCACGGCTGCCATGCAGCGCTGCAGGGTCATGTGATGTCCATCAATCGCGAAACCGGCATCAGGTGGACACCGTGGCACTGATTATGTCAGGAAGATGGCATAGGCTCGCCGGCCTGCAAAGGGCAAGCCGGCCCGGGGCCGCGCCTCAACACGCCGCGACCGGCTGCGCCCCGGTGGCGAACCGCAGCAGGCACTGGCCGTAGCGTTGTGCGAACAGGGCGGTGTTGCCGCCGAAGTGGCCGGCGAAGCCCTCCGGCTGATCCAGGACCAGCAGGCCGCCCAGCCGGGCGCGCAGCCGCTCGACCAGGGCGCGGCGGCCTCCGAGGTCGCCGGCGAACGGGTCGCCCCCGAACTGCACGAAGGCCAGCCGGGTCGGCGCCGCGGGGACATCGCCCACCAACTGCCGGAGGTCGTCGTACTGCGCCGTCAGGTTGGTGCTGCCGCCCGAACCGTGCGCGGCGGGGGAGACCGCGATCACGGCGTCGGCCAGGCCGGGGTGGGTCAGCATCTGCAGGGCGTTCCAGCCGCCGCGCGACTGCCCGCCCACCACGACCTTCTTGTAGCCGCGGCGGCGCAGGTCCGCGAGGCTGTCCTCAAGCCAGCCGGCGGCCCGGTCGCGGCTGTCCGAATGCGGGTCCCGGTCGAAGCGCACCACGTCGAAGCCGGCATTGTTGAACGCCCGGACGTGCGGCTGCGGCTGGTTGCCCCGCGCGTCGGCCAGCGCCCCGGCGCCGTTCATGGCGCCCAGGCCGTGCGCCCAGACATAGACGCCCGCCGCTGCGGCCGGGCCGCGCCAGAAGTAGCGCGCGTCCGGCACGATGCCGTAGTTCCAGGTGGAGACGAACGGGCCTGGCGGCGCGGCCGTCTGCGGCGCCCGCCCGTGCCACACCACGTCCAGGTTCTCGGCATAGACCGCGCAATCGCCGCCGCCCTTCGCGGCGCAGCTCGCCAGGGCCTTCGCCCGCGCCGTGTCCAGGGTCCCGCTGCCGCCCTGCCAGCCGAACTGCCCGCCCGGGGCCAGGGCGAAGGCGCGGGGCAGGTTGGCGGCGAGGAAGCCGTTGTAGGAGGCCCGCCCCTCCGCGGACAGGTTGGGCACGGATGCCGCGTCGAGGATGGGCTGCGCCCGCGCGGCGCCGGGTCCGCAGCACAGGGCCGCCAACATGAGGACAACCCCGGCCAACCCGGGTACGGCACGGCGCTTCATCCTGCGTCCTTTCCTGTTCAACGGCCTGGCGGCGCGGGCCGGACGCCGAAGATGGCGGTGCCGACCCGGACGTGGGTGGCGCCATGGGCGATCGCGCATTCGAAGTCGCCGGACATCCCCATGGAGACCACGGCAAGCCCGTGCTGCGCGGCGCAGGCGGCGAGCCAGGCGAAGTGCGGCGCGGGGTCGCCCTCCGCGGGCGGGATGCACATCAGCCCGGTCAGTGCGTCGCCGAAGCGGGCGCGGCAGTCCCGGATGAAGGCGTCGGCCTCCGCCCGGGGCACGCCGGCCTTTTGCGGCTCGTCGCCGACGTTCACCTGCACGAGCAGGCGGGGCAGGCGCCCCTGCTTGCCGGCGGCGTCGGCCAGGGCGTCGGCGAGGCGGGAACGGTCCAGGCTCTCGATCACGTCCGCCACGCACACGGCGTCACGGGCCTTGTTGGTCTGCAAGCCGCCGATCAGGTGCAGGGCGAGTGCGGGGAAGGCGGCGCGCAGGTCCGGGAACTTGGCCGCCGCTTCTTGCACGCGGTTCTCGCCGAACACGGCTTGCCCGGCCTCCATCGCCTCCCGCACGGCCTCGGCGGGATGCGTCTTGGATACCGCGACCAGCGTGACGG
>CAXTUQ010000170.1:9987-10269 GCA_964247405.1 uncultured Acetobacteraceae bacterium | reverse complement strand
CCAGCGTGCTGCCTGAGACGCTCACCGGCATGATGGAGGCTATCGGCTGCGCCTACGCGGTTCTCCTTGGGCTTGTGTTTTCCGCTGCCCTCTACCGAGTGTGCCGCCACAAAGGCCTCATGTGGGAGGACCGGCAGGACCAGGCCGCTGATGAGGCATTGCGTCGTCATGCAGGAGCCGACTGGTGAGAAACTTCGACATCGACGCCCGTCGGGCCATCCTCGGCCGCAGCCAGCTTTTCCGGAGCATGACGCCGGGGGAGCTGGACACCGTCGTCGGCTG
>CAXTUQ010000170.1:0-9977 GCA_964247405.1 uncultured Acetobacteraceae bacterium | reverse complement strand
TTCCGCGCGGCGAGTTCATCCTGCACCAGGGCGCTCCGAGCCCGGGCATGTTCGTGATCGCCGCTGGGCGCGTGCGCGTCGGCTTGGTCTCTGAGGATGGCAAGGAGATCACGCTCGGCGTGCTCGGACCCGGAGAAGCCCTGGGCGAGATGTCGCTGCTCGACGGCGAAGACTGCAGCGCCGATGCGTCCGCGCAGGAGGAATGCGTGCTGCTGGTCATTGAGCGCAAGCAGTTCAACCGGGTGCTTCGCGAGAACGTCGCGCTCTGCATGCGACTGCTCGCGATCCTGTCCGCACGCCTGCGCCGGTCCAACACTGCTTTGCTGGACATGGCTCGACTTGATCTGCCAACCCGCCTCGGGCGGGTGCTGCTGCGGCTGGCGCAGGATTACGGCGACAAGTGCGCGGCGGGCACGCGCATCGTGCTGAAGCTCTCGCAAAGGGAGATCAGCAGCTTGGTCAGTGCTTCACGGGAGAAGGTGAACAAGCAGCTCCGCCGCTGGGAGCAGGCCGGCATCCTCAGCAGGAACGGCTGCTATCTGGTCATCGTGCAGTCGGAGATGCTCGCACAGCTTGGGTGAGCGCCGCGTTCAACCCGCTGCTTCGGCCTTCGCGGCCAGGAGCGCTCCCACACGCAGGGCAAGCTCGTCACCCGAGACCGGCTTGCGCAGCAGCATCGTGGCGCCGTCCTGCCCTACATCGACCCCAAACCGCCCGCCGGCGTCGGCGTAGCCTGTCAGCAGCAGGGCAGGCAGGGCAGGCCGCCGCCGCCGGGCCTCTGCGATCAGCACCCGCCCATTCATCCCCGGCATGGAGAGGTCGGTCACCAGCAGGTCGACATCCAGGCCCTCATCCAGCCGGGCCAATGCGGCCAAGCCGTCCGACGCTTGGGCAACCCGGTAGCCGAGACCTTCCATCTGCCGGGCCATCACCTCGCGCACCATTGCGTCATCGTCCACCACCAGGACATGCGCTCCGGTCGGAACGCGGCATGGCACGCCTGGCCCAGCCTGTTCGGCACTGCCGACGGCCGATGCGCGCTGCGCCTGCGGGAACCACAGGCTTACCACCGTTCCCTGTCCCGGTGCGCTTTGAAGGGAGAAGCCGCCGCCCGACTGCTGCGCAAAGCCGCGCGCCATGGCCAGCCCCAACCCAGTGCCCTGGCCCAGAGGCTTCGTCGTGAAGAACGGCTCGCTCGCCCTTGCAAGGGTCGCCGCGTCCATGCCTCTGCCGGTGTCCGCCATGTCCAGGCGCAAATACGCGCCGGGCGCGAGGTTGGCCGCGTGAGGCAGGAAGTCACGCACCGTCTCGGCGCGGGCCGACACCGTCAATGCGCCGCCTCCGGGCATGGCGTCGCGCGCGTTCACCGCGAGGTTCACCAGCACGGTTTCCAACTGCGCCTTGTCCGCGAGCAGCGGCGCCGCTTCCGGGTCCGCTGCGACTGTTATGGCGACCTCGACGCCCAGCGTCGGCGCCAGCATCTCCCGCAGGTTCTCCAGCAGCGGCACGAGCGGAACGGCCACGGTTCGCAACTCGCCCTTGCGCGCGAAGGTCAGCAGACGGGCCGTGATGGCGGACCCGCGCACGGCGGCGTCGGCGGCCATGCGGGCGAGCTGGCGCACCACCTCGGGATCGCCGGCCCGCTTCTGGATCAGGCTCAAGCCGCCCGCAACCGCCTGGAGCACGTTGTTGAAATCATGCGCGATGCCGCCCGCGAGCTGGCCCAGCGCCTCCATGCGCTGCGCTTGCGCCAGGCGCGACTGCGCCTCCTCGCGCGCTGCCACCTCCTCGCGGACGCGCGCCTCCAGCCCTTCGTTCAGTTGGCGCAGCTTGTCCTCAAAACGCTTGCGGTCGTCGATGTCGATGCAGGTGCCAAACCACTTGGCGACAGAACCCGACGGGTTCCGCACTGGCAGTGCCCGGGCCAAATGCCAGCGGTACTCGCCCGTGACCCGATCAAGGAAGCGGAACTCGAGCTCGTAGGCCTCCTCGAACCGCACGGAGGCGTACCAGACGTCCTTGCACCGCTGCAGGTCGTCGGGATGCATGACCGGCTCCCAGCTTGGGTCGCCGCCTTCGCCCTGCGGCAGCCCCGTAAAGGCATGCCAGCGCTCGTTGTAGTAATCCACGAACCCATCCGGCCGTGCGGTCCAGACGATCATCGGCATGCAGTCCGCCATTTCGCGGAAGCGCGCCTCGCTCTCGCGGATCACAGCCTCGTTCCGCTGCTGCTCGCTCACGTCCACGTTGTTGCCGAACCAGCGCGTGATCGCGCCGCCCCCGTCGCGCACCGGCACCACGCGGGTCAGGAACGGGCGGAACACGCCATCCGCGCCGCGCAGGGGGAACGTCATCTCGAACGGCATGCCGCCGGCGATCGCTCCGGTCCAGCGCTCCATCACTGCGGGCAGCACCGCGGGGTCATGCACGGACTGCCAGCCCCAGCCCTCCATGGCGGCAGGCGACGTCCCGGTATAGTCATACCAGCCCTTGTTGTACCAGTAGATCCAGCCGTCCGCGTTGGCCATCCAGCACAGGTTCGGCAGGTTCTCGGCCAGTGCCCGGAACTCCTCCTCGGACCGCTGCAACGCCGCCTCGGCCGCGCGCTGCTCCGTCACGTCGCTGAACGCCGCGACCATGCCGTTGACTGCGCCATCCTGGCCGCGCACCGGCGCGGCATCGACCCGGAGCATGACCCGCTCGCCTGCGCTGTTGGAGAACAGGTGCTCGTAGCCGTGCACCATCTCGCCCCGCAGGGCGCGGGCGGCCGGCAACTCCTCGCTGGCAATCGGCTGGCCGTCGATGTTGGTGACGACCCATTCCGGGGCGTCGTACGAGCGGCCCGCCGCCGCCGAAGGCGCCATACGCAGGATTGCCTGCGCGGCAGGGTTGACGTAGCGGAACACGCCGCTGGCGTCCGCCTCGATGATTCCGGCGGGCACGAGGTCGAGCACGCGTCGCAGCCGGGCCTCGCTGGCCCGCAACGCCGTTTCGCGCGCTTGCCGGCCCGCCATCACAGCAAGCGTGGTCGCCAGCGCCTCCAGGAACGCGATATCGAGCTGGGAGAATTGGGCGCGGTTTGAGCTGTCCGCTTCAAGGATGCCGAATGGCTGGCCGTCACGGTCCGCTATGGCAACGTTGATCGCCCGGCGGATGCCGTGCTCTGCCAGCACGGGCGGCGTCCGGAAGCGTGGCTTCTCCGACGGGTGGTCGGAGATCACCGGCTGTCCGGTCTGGAAGGCGTAGCCCGGCGCCGTCCCTGAATCGCTGTCGATGCGGACATGCCCCACGACACCGGGGCGCCAGCCGACCCCGGCCCGCACCAGGAGGGTGCCCTCGGCGGGCAAGTGCTCCAGCACTTTCGCAAACGATGTTTCCAAACCTTCGGCCGCGGTCCGGCACGCCTCGTCAAGGACTGGCTGAAGCTCGTCCTGTCGCAGCGCGAAGCGTCCAAAGCGTGCGACCAGCTCTTGCTGCCGAAGACGCAGGACCAGTTCCGCAACTGAAGCGTACGGCGAAACGGAGGTCACGGATATGTCCTAAAAAGCACTGAACCGGTGGGAGTGGACGCTAGGGGGAAGCGAAGCGGCTTGAAATCACAACATGGTAACATCAAGAGAGTGGTTTAGGAACATTCTCAAAGGTCGGATGTCCGTGAGATGGCCGAAGTGAGGCTCGTCCCGGCTATGGGCAAGATGTGCCGGGGACACGCGGGGTCCCCGGCACATCCCGTGCGTCAAGGCTCCCGCATGCCTTCCGAGAGTGTCGGCACCACACGCGACAGCAGGTAGGCCATCACCGTGCGCTGGCCCACCTTGATGTCCACCGTCACCGGCATGCCCGGCGTCATGTGGAACCCGGCCGGCAAGTGATGCAGCTTCATCTCGTCCATCGAGATGCTCGCCCGGTAGAACGCCCTGTTGAGCTTGCTGCCGACTTGGAGCCGCTCCAGCTCGCGCCGCATCGTTTCCTTGGTCGTCGCCGTCCGCAGTTGCTCGGCGTAGCCCGTGACATCGGACTGGGTCTGCGCGACCCTGGACCGCGCGCTGTCGATCTTCTGCCGGTAGGTTTCAAAGCGCGCTGTCTGCTCCGCCCGACGTTGCGCGTAGATCATCGCCTGCAATTGCGAGGGCGTGCTGCCGTCCGAGCGGTAGGCGCGCCCCTGGATTTCGGCCTCCAGGCGGCCAACCTCGGACTGCAGGCTGGCCAACTGCGCCTCGCTGGCGGTCGCCTCCGCCGCTGCGAAGGTTGGATCAAGCCGGGCCAGCAGGTCGCCGGCGTGCACGACCTGGCCTTCCCTGACGCTGATCCCGCGCACGATCGAGGCCTCCAACGGCTGCACGACGATGTTCGGCGTCTGCGCGACCACCTTGCCGGGCACCGTGACGACGCGGTCGACGGCACACAGGCTCATGGCCGTGATCGCGGCGCCGACCGCGGCGGCGACGATCCAGATTGTCGCCCGGCCGCTGGCGGGCAGCGGCCGCGCCAGGAACGACGCCGTGGGCGATTGGAATTCCAGCAGCGCCGGGCTGGCCGCATCATTGCTGGGGCGGGCAAGCGGACGCGGCAGGAAAACGCCACGTCGTACACCCATGGCCGCTGTTGTGCTCATCGGTCAAACTTCCTGTGCTGATTCGAGATCGGCGGGCTGGCGCCGGCCGACCGCCACACGGCGGTTCTGCTGCTGCCAAAGCTGCCGGTAGGTCGCGCAGCGCACGACAAGCTCCGCGTGCGGCCCGACGTCCAGCACGTGGCCCTCGTCGAGCACCATGATCTGGTCGCAGTCCACAAGCGACGACAGCCGGTGCGACACGATCAGCATGGTGCGGCCGCGGGCGATGCGGACCAGGTTGGCATTCACCAGCGCCTCGGTCTCGGGGTCGAGCGCGCTGGTCGCCTCGTCGAGGATCAGGATGCGCGGGTTGTGCACCAGCGCCCGGGCGATCGCCAGCCGCTACCGCTGGCCGCTCGACAGGTTGGGCGAACCCTCCTCGACAAAGGTTTCGCAGCCGTTCGGCAGCCGCTCGATGAACTCGCTGGCGCCGGCCAGTTGCGCCGCCGCCACGGCATCGGCCAGCGTCAGTCCAGGCCGTCCCGCCAGGATGTTCTCGCGGATGCTGCCGCGGAACAGGAAATTCTCCTGCAGCACCACGCCGAGATTGCGGCGCAGGTGCGTCAGGTTGATGTCACGGAGGTCAACGCCGTCAATGCTGACCAGCCCGGCACAGTCGCGTGCGATGCCTTGCAGCAGGCGGGTGACCGTGGATTTCCCCGACCCGCTGCGGCCCACCAGCCCCAACGTCGTGCCCGGCGGCACGCGGAAGCTGACGCCGTGCAGGGTTTCGACCATGACGCTGGACTTGGCGGACTCCGCGTCGACCCAGCGCTTCACCCGCCGGCCCATCGGCCGCATGGAGCCTGCGATCGCCACGGCGATCAGGCCAGCGGAGAGCAGCACCACGCAGGACAATGCCGGCTGCAAGTAGAACAGGATCGGCAGCAGGACGAGCAGCATCACCAGATCCAGAATCGTCGCCAGCAGCTTGCCGGTCAGGAACTCGCGGATCTTGTTGATCTGCTGGCCCGTCATCGACCAGATCGTGCCGGCCTGGTGGCGCTCGAAGTAGTCGAGCGGCAGGCGCAGCAGGCGCTGGAATACATGCAGGTTCAGCTTTGCATCGACCCGCGCACCGACGACCAGGATCAACTGCCGCCGGGCGTAGCCGAGCAAGGTCTCGGAGATCAGCGCCGTGCCGATCAGCAGCGACAGCAGCACCAGGGTGGACAGGCTCTGGTGGGTCACGACCTGGTCGATCACCGCCATGACCATCAGCGGCGGCAGCACGGTGAGCAGGCTCAGTGCGACGGAGGCGATGCCCACGTCGCGCATGGCGCGGCTCTCCATCCGCACCAGCCCGGCAATCCAGCCCAGGTTGAAGGCCGCCTCGTTGCGGCTGGCGACGCGCTCGGTGCGGATCAGGATCGCCTCGCCGCGGCACACGGCGGCGAGGGAGTCCTTGCCGACCGCCAGCGGTGGATCGGTGGGATCGAGGCGGGAATGCCGCAGCCAGACCAGGTTGCGCTTGGCGTCGTTGGCGACCAGCAGGGCAGCGCTGCCGTCGTTCAGCAGCAGGACCACCGGCGAGGCCAGCTCCATGCTGACGAGCTGCGGCCAGCGCAGGCGGACCGCCTTCGCCCACAGGCCGCTGCGGCCGATCCAGTCCACCAATGCCGTCGGCGAGGGTGCCGCGCCCTCTGGGAACACCAGGTCGCCGCGATGCAGGTCGGTGCCGTGAAAGCGCGCGACGGTGGCGATCGCGAGCAGCCGGATGCGCGTCGCCACCACAGGGTCCGGTGTGGTGGGCACGCCGCTCTCATCCGGCCCGGCCAATGCAGCCCGGGCCGATACATCAACAGGTCGCGGCCGGGTCTGGCCTTGTATGCTTGAGGCGATGGTCACCGCTGGTCTCCCACGTTTGCTGCAACGGAATCACTGAGCGCCTTGTGGGTGCCAGCCGGCGAATAGCCGCGGTGTGACCGCAGGCACAGTCTTGCGACAATCCACCTACAGGCTGCGGACAGCATTACACCGAATAGACGGCGCCTGTGGAAAACAGCTATCGGCAAAACCAGTGACCACGGTCACTACGGCTCGGCCTGATGGCGGGCAAACCGTTTTTCGTCACCGTATGCGGGGCGGATTGCAAACAGGAGCAAGTCAATCCGGATCATTTGCTTGGTGATGACTGTTCACAAATTTAACCCAACAGGAGCGTACCAATGTCTGTTAAATTCACCACGCTGAACGACAACGCGGACCCGACTTTCAACCAGTTGCTGGGCATCAACAACGACGGCGAGATCGCCGGCTACTTCGGCAGCGGCACCCCCGCGGCCGTGCATCCCAACAAGGAGTACACGCTGAACGCCCCCTACACGCAGGGGTCATACCACAACGAGAACTTTCCCGGCTCGCAGCAGACCCAGGTGACCGGGATCAACAATGGCGACCGCACCGTGGGCTTCTGGGCCGACGCGAACGGCGACAACTTCGGCTTCGTGGAGCACGACGGCAAGTTCACGAACGTCGTCAATCCACTTGCGCCCAAGGCCGCGCCGGGCACACCCAGCGTGCAGCAGCTTCTGGGCGTGAACGACCGCAACGACGCCGTCGGCTTCTACACCGACGCCGCCGGCAACAACCACGGCTTCACCTACGACATCGCCAAGGGAAGCTTCGACGCCGTCAACATCAAGGGCTTCACCAGCGTCACGGCGACGGGCATCAACAACGAGGGCGAGATCGCCGGCTTCGTGCAGAACGGCGGGGCGAGCGAGGGCTTCGTCGATGACCACGGCAAGGTCGCGTTGCTGACGGGACCCAAGGGCGCGGTCTCGGTGCAGGCGCTTGGCATCAACAACGAAGACCAGGTCGTCGGGTCCTTCACCGACGCGACCGGCGCAACGCATGGCTTCCTGTTCGACGAGCGGTCCAAGGCCTACGCGACCATCGACGACCCCAACGGCGTGAAGGGCCCCACCGCGATGACGGTCGTGAACGGCATCAACGACAAGGGCCAGCTCGTCGGCTTCTACCTGGACGCCGCCGGCAATACCGATGGCATGCTGGTGCAGGTCAGCGGCCACCAAGGGTCCTAAGGCTTGGTTTCACGCAAGGCGGCGCCCGTTTGGAGGACGGGCGCCGCGACTGTGAGCCCTTGGCCATGACGAATCGCAGCACTCAGCGCAGGAGCATCTCCAGTACTCGCGTGCTGTCCGCCTGCTTGTCCGCGAGCTGCACGATGAGGAAGCGCTGAAGCAGAGTGGCAAGGCCTGGATCGTCCTGTTCCATGCGCGCCAGGGCGGAGGTGCTGAGACGGGTGACGACGCAATCCTCCTCGGCCACCACCGATGCGGTGCGCCTGCGACCCGTGCAGATCGCAACCTCGCCAATCAAGGCACCGGCCCTGGTCGTGCGCAGCCGCAAGGGAGTGCCCCCAGGTTGCTCGATCCGCGCCGACACGCTGCCGCTCTCGATCAAGTACATCGCGTCTGCCGGCTCGCCTTGACGGATCAATGTCTCACCAGCCAGCAACGGGAGGCGGTCGAGGTGTGCCTCGGCAACCTCGGTGCCAAGCAATGCCCCGAGCTGGCGAGCCAAGCTCAGCGGTGTCTCCGTCAACTCGACCGCGGCATCGGCCAGGATGCGGTCCTCGCCGTGCTGGAGTGCGTGGTCCAGGGTGTCGAAGATCTGCACACGGCGCAGCGGCGCCTTGTGCAATCCGCGCCGATGGAACTGCGCGGCCAGCGCCGGTCCGAGGCCGGCGAGCAGCACCTGGAAGCCATGCTCCAAGGCGAGTTGCTCCACGCGCTCGAACGCCCCCTGCGCCGAGCTGTCCACACCGACCACGTCGCGGAAGTCGATGACCCGGAAGCGCAGCGTTCCACCTGCGCCGACACGCTCCGACACGGCGGCGGGAAGGGCGGTGGCATTCAGGAAGAACAGGTAGCCCTGCAGCGGTGCAGCAGGATGCTCTCGCCTTCCCTGTCGAGCACGCCGATGGCCTCCGACGACCGATCGACGCTGCTGCTGCGGCAGGCACGGCCGGACAGGCTGGCGCGAATTATGGGAACATGCCGGTAATTCCAGGCAAAAAGCAGTATGGCGAGGCCAACACCGATCAGCAGCCCGTTCACCACTCCGAACCAAAGCGTGCATCCTGCGACGGCCAGGGCAATCGCTGCTTCGTGGCGCGGCAGCATGAAGCAATCCTGGCCGAGGCGGACAAGAAGGCGCTCGACGCCGAACGAGAAGAGCAGCGCTCCGAACACAAAGCGCGGGATGAGTTCCATCACCTGCAATCCCACGAGCAGCACTGCTACAGCACTCAGGGCGGGAACCAGCGCGCCGAACCGGCTGGCGGCCCCCCCCGCGATGCAGGAGCATCGTCGGTTGCTGGCGAGAAAGGGTGCCCAGGCGTAGACGACACTCCAGCCCACCAGTGAGAAGCTGGATGGGGAAAGGACGGACAGGCCGGGCGGAGCGGCAGAATGTGGGAAGGGACCCAACAGCCAACCCGCCATGCGCGCCGCATCCAAGTCCGTGCGCCAGCCCATGCGGATGGCATGGAAGGCGAGCGTACTGCCCAACAGCAGCCCGGGCATCACCCACCAGCAGCGCAAGCGCTGCGGCAGATACAAGATGAAGAGACCCAACGCGCAGCATGCTCCGGCCTGCAAAAGCGGCAACGGCGGTCCAAGCCCGTCCAACACGACGGAATGCGGCGCCAGTCCCGTGGCCACGGCCATGCCGCCGACGATGAACAACCCGCCCAGCCCCGCGTGGTAGCCGCTGACGACCGGATAAGGCAGAAGCTGCGCCGCGGCGCCGGCCCGCAGCGCGCCCACCAGCCATAGCGCGAGGCCGCCAACAGCGGTGGTCAGGCCACACATGAGCAATGCAAGGCTGGCCCGCGCCACCGTGTCATCCAATCCTGCATGAACGAGCTGCCCATCGAGACTGGACACGGCGGCGGCATACACGACGGCCGAGGAACTCACCGCCGTCGCGATCATTCCGGGTACCCGGCTTCCAAGCGCGATGACGAGCGCCGCCACAGCATACCCGGTCAGCATGGCTGAGGTTGCAATGAGCAACGCCGGGGCGAGCGGTCCGGAGAAAATGAAGCTTGCATAGGCGGTTACGCTGAGAACCGCCCAGAGCGCACCGATAAACCCGACCGCGAACGTGGGTGCGATGCTGGCCCTGGGTTCTGCCCGCTTCGGGCCATCCAGCAACATGGCCTTGATCGCCAATGCCCATTCCGACGGCGGTGCTCGGCGAACAAGCTTCATTGCAACATTTTCCCAAAGGCCCCAAATGCGCTCGGTCTCAGTGTCCTATCCAAGATCATGTGTCTTTCTTGCAGGGCTTCCGCGCCACCAACCGCACCGGCGCCCAACGTGGAAAGGCG
>CAXTUQ010000169.1:0-10276 GCA_964247405.1 uncultured Acetobacteraceae bacterium | reverse complement strand
GAGCGACGTCGTGCTGGTCCCCCGCGGCAGCCTGGACCAGGTGGCGGACACGCTGGCGCAGGAGGGCGTGGTCCGCAGCGCCTTTGCCCTGCGCACCGCGGCCATGGCGACGCGGGGCCAGGGCGCCGTCCATGCCGGCGAGCTGGAGTTCCCGGCCGCGGCGAGCTTGCGCCAGGTTCTCGCCGTGTTGCGCACCGCCCGTCCGGTGCAGCACCGCCTGACCATCCCGGAGGGGCTGACGGCGACGCAGGTGGCGCTGCTGATCGACCGCGCCCCGGCGCTGGAAGGCGACCCGGCTGTGCCGGAGGAGGGCCGCTTGCTGCCGGAAACCTACGCCTATGAGCGCGGCACCCCACGCGCCGCGCTGGTGGAACGGGGCCGGGCCGCCATGGACCGGGCGCTTGAACGCAACTGGGCCGCCCGCAACGCCGACGTGCCGCTGGACTCGCCGCGCGACGCGCTGATCCTCGCCAGCATCGTCGAGCGGGAAACCGCCAAGCCCGAGGAGCGCCCCCGGATCGCCGCGGTGTTCCTGAACCGGCTGCGCCGCCGCATGAAGCTGCAATCCGACCCCACCGTGGTGTATGGCGCGAGCGGCGGTGCCGGCGTGCTGGAGCATGGCCTGACACGGGCGGAGCTGGAGCGGTCGGACCCCTACAACACCTACAAGGTCAACGGCTTGCCCCCGGGACCGATCAGCATGCCGGGCCTCGGCTCGATCCGCGCGGTCACGCAGCCGGCGGACACGGACGACTTGTTCTTCGTGGCGGACGGCTCCGGCGGGCATGTGTTCGCGAAGACGTTGGAGGAGCATCAGCGCAACGTGGCCCGCTGGCGCGGGGTGGAGCGGGCGCGGCAGGCGGCCGCGGCGCCGGCGCCTGCGGAGCATTAGGCGGTGTCCGCATGAGCGAGCCGCAACCTGTTCCCCCAGCTATAGCATCCATGACCGGCTTCGCCCGGACGGATGGCGTGGCGGAGGGCGTGGCCTGGGTGTGGGAGCTTCGCAGCGTGAATGGCCGCGGCCTCGACCTGAAGCTGCGCTTGCCGCCGGGTTTCGACGCCCTGGAACCTGCCTTGCGCGAGGAAGCCGGGCGGGCGCTCCGCCGCGGCAACATGACTGCGAACATGACGGCGAAGTGCAGTGACCGCGCCCGCCTGGCGGTGGACCCGGGGATGCTCGACGAGTTGCTGCGCCTCGCCCTCGACCTGGCCGCGCGCATTCCCGGGGCGCCCGTCCCGCGGGCGGAAGCGCTGCTGGCGCTCCCCGGCGTGTTGCGGCCCGCCGCCGCGGCCGATGACGGCTGGACCGCGGCGCAGATGGCCGCCGTCCGCGCCGGGTTTGCCACAGCCTTGGCGGCGTTGACCGCATCCCGCCGGGCCGAGGGCGCGCGGCTCGCGGCCTTGCTGGACACGCAGTTGGACGAGGTCGCGGCCCTGCTCGCCACCGCCGTGCAGGAGGCCGCCGAGCAGCCCGCGTTGCAGCGCGCCCGCACCGTGGACACCCTGGCCGCCCTGCTGCGCGACCAGCCCGGCCTGCCGGAGGACCGGATCGCCCAGGAGGTCGCGCTGCTCGCCAGCCGCTCCGACGTGCGGGAGGAGCTGGACCGCCTCGCCAGCCACATCGAGGCCGCGCGCAGCCTGCTGCGGGAAGCCGCGGGCATCGGGCGCAAGTTCGACTTCCTCGTGCAGGAGTTCGTGCGGGAGGTGAACACGCTGTGCAGCAAGTCCGCCTCGGTCCCGCTGACCGCGACCGGGCTGCGGCTCAAGGCGGTGATCGAGCAGATGCGCGAGCAGGTGCAGAACGTTGAGTAGCGGGCCGACGGAATTGCCGCGCCGCCGCGGCGTTTGCCTGGTCGTCGCGGCGCCCTCCGGCGCCGGCAAGAGCACCATCACCCGCGCCCTGCTGGCGGCCGAGCCGGAAGCGTCCCTGTCCGTCAGCGTCACCACCCGCCTCCCGCGCCCCGGCGAGCAGGACGGCGTCCATTACCATTTCCGCGACCAGGCGGGCTTCGACGCCATGGTGGCGGAGGGCGCCATGCTGGAATGGGCCACCGTGTTCGGCCGCAGCTACGGCACGCCCCGGGCGCCGGTGGAACGGGCGCTGGCCGCCGGGCGGGATGTGGTGTTCGACATCGACTGGCAGGGCTTCCGGCAACTGCGCGCGGCGCTGCCCGGCGATGTCGTGGGCGCCTTCGTCCTGCCCCCCTCCTACGCCGCCCTGGAGGCACGCCTGCGCGGCCGGGGTGGCGACCCGCCGGAGGAGATCGCCCGCCGCATGGCCGCCGCCCGCAGCGAGATCGCGCATTGGGCGGAGTTCGACCACGTCCTGGTCAATCGAGACCTGGAAACGGCGGTGACGGATGTCCGGAGCATCCTGCGCTGTGCCCGCTGCGCCATCGCCCGCCAGCCCAGCCTGCCCGATTTCGTCGTCGGGCTGATGGCATCCGCCTGACCAAGCTTTGACGCTGGCAGCGCCGGGCTTTGACGCTGGCGCCAAGGGTTGCCAAGGTTGCCCGGGGAGAAACGGGCGGGTGACCTACAGCTTCCATTTCGGCGACATCTGGGCGGCGCGCGAGCAACTGCTCTGGGGCACGCTGCTGACGCTTGAGCTTTCGGCCGGCTCCATGGTGCTGAGCCTGCTCGTCGCGGTGTTCGGGGCGCTGGCCCGCACCGGGGGGCCGCGCTGGCTGCGCTGGCTGGTCGCGGCCTACGTCGAGTTCGTCCGCAACACGCCGTTCTTGGTCCAGGTGTTCGTCATCTACTTCGGCCTGCCTGCAATCGGCATCCGGCTGGACAGCGTCGTCTGCGCCGTCATCGCCATGGTGCTGAACGGCAGCGCCTACACCATCGAGATCGTGCGCGCCGGCATCGAAAGCGTCGGCCACGGCCAGGGCGAGGCCGCCCGGGCGCTCGGCCTGCACCGCCTGCAGGCGTTCCGTCTGGTCGTGCTGCCCCAGGCGCTGCGGGCCGTGCTGCCGCCGCTCGGCAGCCAGTTCATTCTGCTGATGCTGAACTCCTCCATCGTTTCGGTGATCTCGGCCGACGAGCTGACGGCGGCGGCGCAGGACATCCAGTCCCGCACCTTCCGCAGCTTCGAGGCCTACATCGTCGCGACCGGCATCTATTTCTGCCTGTCGATGCTGTTCAGCGGCGTGTTCGCCGCGGTCGGGCGCGCGGCCTTCGCCCGGCCGGCTTTGCGCTGATGCGCGCCCTTACCTGGAACGACCTGCTGTTCCTGCCTTACGCCGCGCGCTGGACGGTGGCGCTGTCGGCGGCTGCGTTCGCCGGCGGGGGACTGATCGGGCTGGCGGCCGCGCTCATGCGGGTGTCGCGGCGCCGGCCGCTGCGCTGGTGCGCCGTCGCCTACATCCGGGTGTTCCAGGGCACGCCGCTGCTGCTGCAGCTGTTCCTGGTGTTCTTCGGCGGGGATCTGCTGGGCATCGGCCTGGGCGCCTATGCCTCGGCCATCCTGGGCCTGAGCCTCAACGCCGGCGCGTTCCTGGGAGAAATCTGGCGCGGCGCGATCGAGGCCGTGCCGGCCGGGCAGGTCGAGGCCGCCCGGGCGCTCGGCCTGCGCTACGGCGCCCGCATGTTGCGGGTCGTGGCGCCCCAGGCCTTGCGGGTGGCGACAGCGCCGACCGTGGGCTTCTTGGTGAACCTGGTCAAAAGCACCTCGCTCGCGGCGGTGATCGGCTTCGTGGAACTGACGCGGGCCGGGCAGCTCCTCAACAACGCGACGTTCCGGCCGTTCGCCATCTTCGGCACGGTGGCGCTGATCTACTTCCTGCTGTGCTGGCCATTGACGCTGGCCAGCCGGCGGCTTGAAGTCCGGCTCGCCCGCGCGTACCAACCGATGGCCTTTAAAAGTTAAGCCGGCGCAGCCCGGCCCAGGGGAGGACAGTGAATGCGGCTTCGGATCAGCCATGTGATCATCGCGCTGGCGGCGCTCTTGATCGGTTTCCTGCTGGGGCTCCCGCACGCCCGGGCGCAGACGGTGGACGAGATCGTCGGCCGCGGCACGGTCAACATCGGCGTGCTGATCGACCTGCCGCCCTATGGCCTGCTGAACGACAAGCAGGAGCCGGACGGCTACGACATCGAGGTGGCCCGGCTGCTCGCCAAGTACATGGGCGTAAAGGCCAACCTGGTGCAGTTGACCGGGCCGAACCGCATCCCGTTCCTCGTCACCAACAAGGTGGACCTGATCGTCGCGACCTTCGGCATCACGCCTGAGCGGGCCAAGCAGGTGATGTTCAGCATCCCCTACAGCGCCATCGAGAACACGGTGTACGGCCCCAAGGACAAGGCGATCAGCAAGATCGACGACCTGAAGGGCCTGCGCATCGGCGTGCCGCGCGGCACGGTGCAGGACGTGATCCTGACGGGGGCCTTGGGCGGCAGCGCCCGTATGCTGCGCTTCGACGACACGCCCAGCACCTACCAGGCGCTGCTCACCGGCCAGGTGGACGCCATGGCAGAGACGGGCATCACCTTCGACGGCGTGATGAAGCAGAACCCGGGGGCGAACATCGACAAGAAGTTCGTCCTGCTGCGTCAGCCGAATGGCATCACCATGCGGGCCAACCAGTTCAACCTGCACCAATGGGTCAACACGTTCGTCTATTACGTCAAGAACAACGGCGAACTCGACGCCCTGCACCGCAAGTGGTTCGGCACGCCGTTCCCCGACCTGCCGGTGTTCTGAATAGCCTACGTTCTGAACGGCCTACCGGCGCTCATAGGTCCCGATCAGCCGGCCCTGCGCGATCAGATGCGGGCGGATCGTCCGCAGCAGCATCGCGCGTCCCGGCGGGTAGGCGAACTGCGGGCGCGCATCCAGGGCAAACACCTGGAAGGCGTAGCGGTGCGGCCCATGGCCCGGCGGCGGCGACGGCGCCGTCCAGCCTGGGCGGCCCAAAGCGTTGCGCCCGCACGCCCAGCCACCCGGCGATGATCCGGTGAGCCGCAGCGGGATCTCGCCCTCGTCGAACTCGGTCTTGTCCGGCGGGATGGAATGCACGATCAGGTGGACCAGCGGCCGGGGCAGCGGGATGTCGGCGTCCTCCACCAGCAGCACCGCGGATTGGGTCTGTGCCGGCAGGCCCTCCCAACGCAAGGGCGGGCACAGGCTTTCCCCGTCCAGGGTGAACCGCACCGGCATTGGCTGGTTGTCGATAAAGGCGGGGCTGCTGACCTTGAGGGCGTAGCCCAGGAAACCCGAGTACTTGCTGCTGGACAGCATGGCCATACCGGGCCGAACCGGCCGCAACGCTTCGCCCAACGAGCGCATCACCGACGTCAGCATCCTTTGATCCCCATTCTGGTACCAGGTTCCAATGCAGCGGCTGCCGTCCGGTTCGCACGCTCGCGCATGGGTTACAGCCGGGGTGCCCGCATGGTCACGGAGCGCGGGCGAAATGCTCCGACACCTCGGCCAGGATGATGCCGAACTTGCGGATGGTGGTGCGGTTCAGCAGCGACCCGTCGTCGAGCAAGTACCACCACTGGTCCATGGCGACGTTCTTCAAGGAATTGCCCGGCGACGTGGCCAGGGTCCAGGTCCAATGGAACGCCCGGCCGGACGCCTCGCCCACCGCGGTGCCGACCATGTCGTTGGCCGTCGCCTCGTAGCGGCCCGGCCCGGCACGCCGCATCTGCCAGGTCCGCGTCACGGGCGCATCCTGGCCGATCGTCAGCCGCTGCGTCATGCGCAGCGTGCCGTCGCCCGCTTCTCCCATGCAATCCGTTTGCACGATGCGGGTCGGCTGTCCCACGCGGTCTTCCAGGACGCCCCAGGAGGCGACATGGCCGGTGAAGAACCGGATGGGGTCGATGGCCGGCGCCGTGGAACGGAAACCGTCCACCGGCAAGGCCTCGCTGCAGCCGAGCAGTCCCATGGCCAACGCCAACGCCGCCCAACGCATGTGCAATCCTTAAGAAACGGAACGAGAAGCCCTTGCCGGCAGCAATGAAGCAACCGGGTGCTTGGCGTGACCTAGTTTACCCGTGCTTGCCCGCCTCAAAGACGATGGTTTGAAGGAGCGTGCAGCCCGGATCGGCGCCGATCTCCCCGCGCAGCGCCTCGATCAGGGCATGGAGGACCCGATCAGGAGCGATGCTGCCACGGGCCTTGATCTGCTCGGCGAGCGGGCTGCCATAGACCAGCCCATGCGCGAACGCGGCGAGGTTTGCGACCTCCGTCTCTTGCCTGACCACGGCCACAGTGATGTCCGTGAGCCTTGCCTCGATCAGGGCTTCCTTGATCGGGTCGATCGCGTGATAGCCGAACGGCACGCGGAAGAACTGCGGCGCATCCGACGGAAAGAGCCGCTGGACCAGCTCGTGCGTGATGCGTCCGAACGGATTGTGCCTGTGCGAGTCCCAGACGTTGAACAGGTAGCGCCCGCCCGGCGCGAGCACGCGGTGCACCTCGCGATAGGACTGCGCCTTGTCCGGGAAGAACATCACGCCGAACTGGCACACGACCGCGTCGAAGGCACCGTCCGGAAACGGAAGCGCGGAGGCGTCGGCCGGCTGGAGGACCACTTGCTCGCCGGGCCGGAACTTGGTCCGGGCCACATCCAGCATGGGCGGATTGATGTCGGTCGCAGTCAGGCGCGCGCCCGTGGGCAGGAGGTCACGCAGGAGGCGGGTGACAAGGCCGGTCCCTGCGGCGATCTCCAGCACCCGCTCCGGCTTATGGGAGACCACGCGGCGGGCCAGATCGGCGGCAGGGCCGCTGAAGATCACGGGTCCCAGGTTCCGCTCGTAATACTCGGGGACGTTGCCGATGAAATCCGCATGCTCGCTCAAAGCACTGGCTTCCGTGCTGCGGCGCGGCGTCGGCGCGGATCGTGGAGCGGTGGGATGCCCCTGCTTCGGTGGACGTGTCTTCCGCTGCCATCCGCCATTGCCAACGAGCACACCCCGATCTCCAGCCACCAATGCGGAGAGAATGGGACCCAAGCCCGGGCCGTCGCCTAAAAAAAAGGGGAGGCCAACGCCTCCCCCTGCCTCAGCCATGACAGACGCCTATTTGCGCGGCGTGTTCATGCCGCTGGTCGTGGCGCCCGGGGTGGAGTTCGACGCGGTGCCGCCGGCGCCCATGCTGCCGGTTGACGAAGTGCCCGTGGTCGTGGTGGCGGGACCCATGGGCTTCGTGGTGGCCGCACCCGGCACGGCCTTTGTTCCATCCTCGACTTCGACCTTGGTGCTGCGGACGGTGTCGTGGACGGTTTCGGTCCGGTCGGACGCCTCCTTGCGGATGCCGATCTCCTCGACGACTCGCGCTTCCTTGCCGACGACTGCCTCTTCGCTGGTGGCGCGCGCTTCGATGGTGCGCTCCTGGAAGGCCGCGGCGTCGGCGCCGGTGACGGCCCGGTCCACCGGATGGCGCTCGACCGAAACCCGCTCCTCATGCAAACGCACCTGCTCCTCGACCGGGCGTTCCACGACGTAGCTGCGCACGCGCACGGCACCGCCGGCGACCTCGCGCTTGCCAACCCGGAGCCGCTCCTCCATCACCTTGATCGTCTCGGCATCCTCGGCGCGCGCCGTGGTGCCGGTCATGGGGGCGGGGGTCGCAGCGGTGCTTGTCGTGGCGGTCCTGGCCGTCGCGGCGCCGGCCGTCGTTGCGCCCATGACCGCCGCGCCGCCAGTGGCAGCCGTGCTGGCCATGCCCGTCGTGCCGGTGGTCGTCGTGCTGCCAGGGGCGTAGTTGTAACCCGACTGGCGCCACTCTTCGAGCTTCGCGTCAAAGTCGAGAGGGTTGGTGCCTTCCAGCACCTCGATGACGTGGTTGCGGTTGGTCTTCGCGTTCGGCGTCACCACGACCATGGCATGGCCGGCGCCCACCGCGTGGCTGTAGGCATGGGCGTCCTCGTCCGGCATGAACAGGCTCTTGATCGAACCCCACAGGCCCTGGTTGCCGGCCTCGTAGTCAACGCCGCCGGCCATCTCGTCCGCGCCCTTGTCCATCACCTGCACGGCGCCGCTGTCCACGCCGGCCGCCAGGAGCTTCTCGCGCGCCGCGTCGGCATGGGCACGCGTGTCATACAGCGCGACGATCTGGTTGTCGTGCAACGACGGATCGTAAAGCCCGGTCTCGTGCGCAGCGCCTTGGTTCAAGTTGGCTGAACCAGGCTCGTTCATGTAGGAACCGCTCATCTAGGCATCTCCTTGTTCAATGTTGTTTCTTCGGACGGCTTGCGCCCGGTTTGCTCGACTTCGACGTGCTCGGTGCGCAGGCGCACCTTGTGCTGCTCGGTCCGTTCACTGGAATGCTTGCGGATGTGCAGTTCCTCTTTGAGGACCAGCCGCTTCTCGACGACCAAGACCTCTTCCAGGATTGGCACGATAAGCGTGTCGCCGTCTTGCCGGGTTTGCGGCGCTTCGGACACGGTGCGCCCGATAGGCACCCGCTCCACGATCAGATCCTGCTGACGCAGCAGAACCTCAGCTACCTCGTCCCGCTCGGTCACGGTCTTGTGGACCAGCACCCGGCCGCTTTCGAACTCGCGCTTCTCGATGCGGAGGGTTTCCTCGACGACCGGGATAACCTCGATCACCTCTGACTGATTGGCCTCCGGGATCACCTCGGCAAGCTCATTCGACTGCATGATCCAGGCCCGTCCGTACCGCTGGTGAGACCAGATGACGGTTGAGCGAGGCTCCGGTTCGCCGGGCCACGGTATTGTGAGGGAGCGGTGCCCGCGACGCTAGGGGCGCACCGCTTAAAGTGGGGCGTGCCTCGCAGGCAGCGCCGCGATCTCGTTGATCAGCTTGCGGGTCATCGCCTCGCCGAAGGCCGCGAACTCCCGCACCTCCACCACGAAGCTGCCGGTGCCCCCGGTGACGTTCTGCCGGTACCATTCCGTCAGCCCACCCGGCGGCTGCACATGGGCGTAGGTGTAGCTGACCGGGTGCTCGTTGATGATCGCCAGGCCGTTCACCGTGACGCCCGCCGCCACCGCATCGTCCCGCGCCGCCGCGACCTCGCGGCCCGAGTTGTTGGTACCGTCCCCGGCCACGTCGATCACCCGGCGCTGCGCCTCGTACCCGCTTTCCGCCAGCATTCGCATCGCCCGGTCGATGCCGGCGCTGATGCTGGTGCGCCCCCAGAAGGAGCGCGGCGCGCTGTCCAGCGCGTCGGTGAACTGCCGGGCGGAGGCGGCGTCGCGCACTACATGCCAATCCAAGACCGTGTTGACCTCATAGGAGCCGGCGAACTCCACGTAGGCGACGGCGATGGCGCCCACCGCGCCGCCGCGAATCGCTGCGAGCACGCGCGGGTCGTTGAACGCCGCGGCGTACCCCGACTTTTCCATCTGGAACTCGCTGTCATCGACGCTGCGCGACACGTCGGACACCAGCACCAGCGTCATGTCGACCGGCTCGGCCGCCCGCGCGGCGCCGGCCCCGGCTCCAGTCAACAGCAGCAGCAACAGGATGAGCGAACGCATGGGCCACCTCCGTTGGCGCCCATGCTCTCAGGCTATGGCCCCGCGGCCAAGCCCAATTTATCACTACTGGCTGGCCCAAATGATCCGGTGCAGCCAGGCGACCTCCATCAGGTCGAAGCTGCGGTCGCGGTGCTCGGGGTTGAGGCTTTTCAGCTCGATCCGCTTCGCCGAGCGCCGGGCGAGCTGTTTGGCCATCACCTCGCCGGCCACCGTGCGCAGCACCACGCGGTCGCCCCGGCGGATCGGCGCCGCCGGGGAGATCACGACCATGTCGCCGTCGCGGAACACCGGCTCCATCGAGTCGCCGGCGATCTCCAGCGCGTAGGCGTGCGGGTCGCCGATCTCCGGCAGGCTGACCTCATCCCAACTGCCGCCCACCGGGAACCCGGCGTCGTCGAAGAAGCCGTTGCCCCCGGCCTGCGCCATGCCGAGCAGCGGGATGCGCCGCGGCGGGCGGGCCGTCGTCACCGTGGCCGACCCCGTGACCAGGGAGGTGAACAGCTCCAGGCTGGCGCCGGTGGCGTCGAGCACCTTGGCGAGGCTTTCCGTGCTCGGCCAGCGGGCGCGGCCGTCCGGCATGCGGCGTTTGCTCGGGTTGAACGTCGTGGCGTCCAGCCCGGCCTTTTTCGCCAGGCCGGAGGCGGACAGGCCATACTCGGCCGCCAGGGTGTCGAGCGCGCGCCAGATGTCGTCGTGTTTCATGGGATGGCATGGTGACTAGGAATGGGCGCCGCCGCAACTAGGAATTTGCGCCTTGGCACGCTTGCGATGGGGAGCGCAGAATGTTCTTATTACGTTCTCACCCTCCAAGGGAA
>CAXTUQ010000168.1:0-10323 GCA_964247405.1 uncultured Acetobacteraceae bacterium | reverse complement strand
AGCCGTCGCCGAGCGCGAAGCCGGCGGTCGCCCCGTTCCAGGCGACGCCCGTCACCGGCGCGTCCAGCGTCCACGCCGCGCCGAGCAGGTCGAGCAGCGGCGGCGTCGGGTTGGTCCCGCGCGGGGT
This sequence comes from uncultured Acetobacteraceae bacterium, assembly GCA_964247405.1. Lineage (GTDB taxonomy): Bacteria > Pseudomonadota > Alphaproteobacteria > Acetobacterales > Acetobacteraceae > CAHJXG01. The sequence continues at coordinate 10,196 of CAXTUQ010000168.1, read as the reverse complement.
CATGCGTCGGCCTGGCACAGTTGCAGGCCCCCCAGCAGCTCGGCGCGGTCGAGGCCGCGGCCGATGAACACCAGGCGGCTTTCCCGCGCCTCGCCGGCCTGCCAGGGCTGCGCCAGGTCGGTGTCCATCATCATGTGGACGCCCTGGAACACGAAGCGGCGGTCGGAGCCGGCGAGGTCCACGATCCCCTTCGCACGCAGCAGGTCGGCGCCGCGCTCGATCACCAGTTGCTGCAGCCAGGCCAGCAGCCGGGTGCGCTCCAGCGGCCGGTCCAGGCGCAGCGACACGCAGTCAATGGCGTGGTCATGGTGGTGGTGGTGGTGGGCGTGACCGTCGCCGGCCACGTCCATCCGCGCCAGGTCGAAGGCGCCGCGGTCGAGAACGTCGCTGAGCGGTACGTCGCAGCGCACGCCCCGCAGCAGCCGGGCTTCCGGGTTGGCGCGGTTGATCGCCGCCTCCGCCCCCGCAAGCCCGGCGGCGTCCACCAGGTCGGCCTTGTTCAGCAGGATCGTGTCGGCGAGCGCCACCTGCTCGGCCGCCTCGCGGCTGGTTTCCAGGCTGGCAGTCAGGTGCCGCGCGTCGGCGACGCAGACAATGCTGTCCAGCCGGGTGCGCTGGCGGATCAGGTCGTCGGCGAAGAAGGTCTGTGCCACCGGCGCCGGGTCGGCAAGGCCGGAGCATTCGACCAGGATGCCATCGAACCGGTCGCGCCGCTTGACCAGGCCGCCGATCACCCGCAGCAGGTCGCCGCGCACCTTGCAGCAGGCGCAGCCGTTGTTCAGCTCGAACAGCTCCTCCTCCGCGCCGACGACGAGGCCGCCATCGATCCCCAGCTCGCCGAACTCGTTGACGATAACGGCGTAGCGGCGGCCGTGCCGCTCCGACAGGATGCGGTTGAGCAGCGTCGTCTTGCCCGCGCCCAGGAAGCCCGTCAGCACCGTGACCGGAACGCGGGCGTCGGCGGCGGCCTGGCTCCCCGCTTGGCTCATGGCACCAGCACCGCGCGGCCCTTGACCGCGCCGTGGTGCAGGTCCTTCAGCGCCTCGTTCGCTTGGGACAGCCGGTATTCCCGGGTCGAAAGGTTGACCCGGCCGCGGTCGGCCAGGGCCATCAGCTCGACCAGCTCGGGATAGGTGCCGACCAGGTTGCCGACAATGGTCTTCTCGGAGGTGATCATGTCGATGGTCGGCAGCTCGATCTTCCCGCCGTAGCCGACGATGTAGTAGGTGCCGCCGTTGCGCGTCATGGCGAGGCCCTGCGCCACCGCGTCGCCCTCGCCCACGAAGTCGATCACCGCCTCGGCACCGTGCCCGCCGGTCAGCGCGGCGACGGCCTCCACCTCGTTGCCGTCCGCCTTGACCTTGTGATGCGCGCCGCACTCCTCGGCCAGCCGCAGGGCCATGTCCGACCGGTCCACCACGATGATCTCGGCGGCGCACAGCGCGGCCAGCACCTGGATGCCGACATGGCCCAGCCCGCCGGCGCCGATCACCACGCAGTATTGCCCCGGCAGCAGGTGGCGGGACGCCTTCTTCGCCGCGCGGTATGCTGTCAGCCCGGCGTCGGTGTAGGGCGCCACGTCCTTCGGCGCGAGCGACTGCGGCAGCTTGATCAGCGCGCGCTCCCCGGTCAGCAGGTACTCGGCATAGCCGCCGTTCGCGTTGATGCCGGGGAACTTGCTGTCGGCCGCGTGCATGTCGTCGCCGCGGCGGCAGGCGAGGCAATGCCCACTGGTTACGAGGGGGTGGCAGATCACGGCGTCGCCGACCGCAACACCCTCGACGCCGCGGCCGATGGCCTCGACCCAGCCGGCATTCTCGTGGCCCATGATGTAGGGGAGTGCCACATCGACCTTGCTGCGCCAGATGCCCTCGACGATGTGCAGGTCGGTGCGGCACACGCCGGCGCCGCCGATCCGCACGATCACGTCGGTGGGCGCAGTGACGCGCGGGTCCGGCACGTCCTTGTAGTGGACGAACTGCTCGGCGGTAAGCGCCTCGTCGTAAGCCTCAAGCACTGCTGCTTTCATGCGTCCGCTCCCTGGCAGTGTGCCGCCTCGTTGGACGGCTTACGGCAGGGTTAGCGCAAGGGTCGTGCCAGCATGGGAAAACGCAGTGCGGCTTGGGCTTTGCGGCGTTTGGCACGACCGGACTTGTTGCGTGGCGGAGCAACGGCGGAACAGGGTGTGTTCCATTTTGGAACAGTCACCGGGCCGGCATTCAATGCTTGGGTTCGACCACCCATCGTCCTAGGCTGAGCATTCCGGGCGGCCCGACCGCCCGCACGAACGAGGCCGCGCAACGACCGGCCCGCGGAGGATGCGACATGCAGGCTTCGGCCACCGAGCGACTGAACCGTGCGCGCAGCGTCATGGAGCGCAATGGCGCCGCTACGCCCGACTTGGTGGCGCCGGAGATTTCGGCAAGCTGGACGCGCTGCTTGGAGCTGGGCCTGGACCCGCGGCGCCCGCCGCCCATCGAGGCCATCGACGAGGCGCAGCTCAAGGCCGCGCGCGACCGGGCGGACTTGGTGCGGGCGCTGGCGCTGGCCGAGATGCAGACGCTGTATCACCAGATCGCCGGCAGCAACTTCCTGATCGCCTTCGCAAGCCCGGACGGCGTTCTGCTGGACACGATCGCCGACCCGAGCTTCCGCAACGCCGCCCGCACCGCCAGCATCCGTCCGGGCACGCTGTGGGCGGAGCCGTTGCGCGGCACCAACGCGCTCGGGACGGTGGCGCAGACCGGGCAAACGCTGACGGTGCATGGCGGCGAGCACTTCTTCGCCCATTACGGCTCCTTGACCTGCACCGCGGCGCCTGTGCGCGGTCCCGACGGGTCGTTGGCGGGCGTGCTCGACGCGTCCTCGCATTGCGGGTCCCGTCAGCAGCACACCCAGGCGCTGGTCGGCATGGCGGCGACGCAGATCGAGAACGGGCTGTTCCGCCAGCACCACCGCGGCAACCTGGTGATGGCGTTCCACAGCCGCGCCGAGTACCTGCATACGCTCAGCGCCGGGCTGCTGGCGCTGGACCCGGCGGGCACCGTGCTGGGGGTGAACCCGCAGGCGCGCTTCCTGCTGCAAGGCCTGCCCGCCCTGCCCCACCGGCATTTCGAGGACCTGTTCCGCACGCGGTTCGCGGCGCTGATGGAGGGCGGGGGCGCCGGGTTCCAGCGGCTGGAGGACCGGGTCGGCAGCGCCTTCGTGGCCGATGTCGAGAACCTGCGTTCGTTGTCGGTCCGATTGGCGCCGCCGCGCGCCACAGCACCGGCCAAGGCGCCCGCCGCCATGGCTCCCGGCTTCGTGCCCCCCGGCTTCGTCGTTGACGACCCGGCGGTCTGCGCCGCGTTGCGCAAGGCGGAGGCCGGGGCGCTGCGGCGGCTGCCGATCCTGATCCGCGGCGAGACCGGGACCGGCAAGGAGCAGGTCGCACACCACGTCCACCGCGCCAGCGGACGCCGGGGCGCCTTCGTGCCGGTGAACTGCGCGGCGCTGACCGGCAGCCTGATCGCGGCGGAGCTGTTCGGCCATGCGGACGGAGCGTTCACCGGCGCCCGCCGCGGCGGCGCGCCCGGCCTGGTGTGCGAGGCCGACGGCGGCACCCTGTTCCTGGACGAGATCGGCGACATGCCGCTGGGGCTGCAAGCCGTCCTGTTGCGCCTGCTGGACGACTGGTCGGTGCGGCCCGTGGGCGGCGGGCGGACACGCCGGGTCGATGTGCTGCTGGTGGCGGCGACCAACATCGAGATCGAGGAGGCCGTCGAGGCCGGGCGCTTCCGGCCGGACCTGTACTACCGGCTGAACACGGTTCCGGTGATGCTGCCGGCGCTGCGCGACCGGTCCGACCTGAAGGTGATCGCCCGGCGCCTGCTTGCGGAGGTGGCGCCGGACAGCGCCATCGACCCGGAGGCGCTGGAGCACCTGGCGGCTTGGCGCTGGCCCGGCAACATCCGGGAACTCCGCAACGTGTTGACGCGGCTGGCCATGGAGCAGCCGGGCCAGCCGATCACGCTGGCAGCAGTGGCTGCCGCGGCAACCGTGGCAGCCACGGCGGGCCATGCGGCGCCCCGCGCCGGCGCGGGGAACAGCCTGCGCGACACGGTCAGGGGGCGAATCCTCGCCGCCCACCGCGACACCGGCGGCAACCTGAGCGAGACGGCCCGGCGGCTGGGCGTCTCGCGCAACACCGTTTACCGGGCGATCGCGGTGCGCTGAGCGGCCTTGTCACTCCATGACGGCGGAGTGGTCCACGGCCACCGGGCCGGCGGACCGGCGCAGCAGGAAAACGAGCGGCATCACCGCCAGGCAGGTCAGCATCAGCAGCTTGAAGTCGTCCATATAGCTGATCATCGTCGCCTGGGACGTGATCATCGCGTCGAGCGGCGCCCGGCCTGCCGCCGAGTAGGGGCTCATCGCCTGCTCCATCGCCGGCGTGTGCAGCAGCGGGTTGAACGGCGTGATGTAGGCGGCGATGTCGGCATGGTTGACCTGCACGTTCTCCGCCAGCAGCGCGGTCACGACCGAGATGCCGACGCTTGAGCCGATGTTGCGCGACAGGTTGTACAGCCCCGTCCCGTCGCCGCGGCTGGCCGCCGGCAAGGTGGAGAACGTCACCACCGACAGCGGCACGAACAGGAAGCCCAGCCCGGCGCCCTGGATGAAGCCCGTGACCACGATCCTCGCTTCCGACACGTTGCTGGTCCATCCCGTCATGTCGAACATGGCCCAGGCGGTCAGGCCCAGCCCCATCAGCAGCAGCCAGCGGATCTCCACCCGGCCGATCAGCTTGCCCACGGCGAACATGCACGCCATCGTGCCGATCCCGCGCGGCCCCATGACCAGCCCGGCCGTCACCACGGGGTAGCCCATCAAGGTTTGCAGGAACGGCGTCATCAGCGCCATGGAGGCGAGATAGGTGATGCCGACGATGAAGATGAAGACCATGCCCAGGGCGAAGTTCCGGTCCAGGAACAGGCGCGGGTTCACGAACGGCTTGTCGCTCGTGAAGGTGTGCACCAGGAACACGTAGAACGCGCCGGCGGCGACCAGCGCCTCGATCACGATCTCGCCCGAGGAGAACCAGTCGAGCTGCTCGCCCCGGTCCAGGAAGATCTGCAGGGACGCGATGGCGACGCTGAGCGCCCCGAAGCCGAGCCAGTCGAGCCGGGTGCGCGCGTCGGCCCGGGTTTCCGCGACAAAGGCGCTGACCCCGGCAAACGCCACCGCGCCGATGCCGAGGTTGATGTAGAACACCCAGCGCCAACTGATGTTGTCCGTCAGCCACCCGCCGATCACCGGGCCGAGCACAGGCCCCACCATCACGGACACGCCGAACAGCGCCATCGCCGACCCGCGCTCCTCGGTCGAGTAGATGTCGAGCAGGATCGACTGCGACAGCGGCACCAGCGCCGCGCCGAAGAAGCCCTGCAGCAAGCGGAACGCCACGATCTGCACCAGCGATTCGGCGAGGCCGCACAGCACGGACGCGACGACGAAGCCGGCAATCGAGACCAGCAGCATGCGCTTGCGCCCGAAACGCGCGGCCAGGTAGCCGGACGGCGGGGTCATGATCGCCGCCGCGGTGATGTAGGAGGTCAGGACCCAGTTGATCTGGTCCGCGCTGGCCGCGACGCTGCCCTGGATGTAGGGGAGTGCCACGTTGGCGATGGTGGTGTCCAGCGCCTGCATGATCACCGACAGGATCACGCAGGCGGTGATCGCCCCGCGGTTGGCGACGCGTCCGGGCATTCCCAACGCTGATGTGGGGGCCGGCGCGAGGGCCGACGCGCTAGACATGCCGGCCCTGGACCCGGTCGAGTAGCGCCTGCAAGGCGGTCGGCAGGCCGCGCGCATGTCCGGTATCGACCTCCACCACCACGCTCATGCCCACCCGCAGCGGCGGCTTGTGGCCGGACAGGTCCAGCCGCACGCGCATCGGGATGCGCTGCACGACCTTCACCCAGTTGCCCGTGGTGTTCTGCGCCGGCAGCAGCGAGAAGGAGGAGCCGGAGGCCGGGCTGATGCTCTCGACGGTGCCGGTCCACTCGGTGCCCGGGTAGGTGTCCACCGTGACCGTCGCCTGCTGGCCCGGCTCCACGTAGGTCAGCTCCGTCTCCTTCGGGCTGGCCTCGACCCACAGGTCGGTGTCGGAGATCAGGCTGAACCCCGGCTGCGAGGCGCGCAGGTAGCTGCCGACCTGCAGCGAGTCCACGTTGGTCACGACCCCGTCGAACGGCGCCCGCACCACGGTGTCGTTCAGGTCGCGCTGCGCCGAGTCCACTGCGGCCTTGGCCTGTTTGTAGAAAGGGTTGTCCTCCACCGGCTGGTTCGCGTCGTAGCCGAGCTGCGCCAGCATGGCCTGCCCCTGCGCTTCCGCCACCGCCACCTTCTGCCGCATCGCTGTCAGGTCGTGCTGCGCCTGGTCGTAATTGGCGCGCGACGCGACGACGCTGGACACCAGGTCCTGCTGCCGCTTGAACACCGTTTCGTAGTACGGGAGGTCGGCCTTGGCCTGCTCGATCTGCACCACGGACTGCCGATAGGAGGCCTGCTGCGTCAGCACCTGGTTGCGCACGGCACCGAGCTGCGCCTGCGCGCCCTCCAGCGCGATGCGGAACGAGGCATCGCGCAGCCGGAACAGCACGTCGCCCTTCTTTACATGCTGGTTGTCGTGCACCTCAATGGAGGCGACCAGGCCCGACACGTCCGTGGATACGCCGACCGACTGCGCCTGCACGTAGGCGTTGTCCGTGGACATGATTTGGCCGCCGTTGACGTACTCGTAACCTCCGGCGATCAACGCCACGGGCAGCAGCGCGAACAGCAGCGGGCGCAGCGCGCGGCGCCGCCGGGCCGCGGGGGGCCGGACAGGCGGCAGGGGCTGAGCAGGCGCCTCCACGCGCGTGAGCGGCTCGTCGTCAACGATGCTGGTGTTGTTGGTGTCCATGGCCTTGATACTCTTGAGGGTTCAACTCGCCTTTTTCCTGACGCCGGGCCGGGCGCAGGCCTCGACCAGGTTCGCCTTGACGGCGCCGAGCATCCTGAGCAGCGCCGCCCGGTCCGCTCCCGACAGCCCGGCGAGCGCCTCCGACCGCGTGACCTCGCCGATGGCGTGCAGCATTTCCAGGCTCGAATGCGCCTTGGGATCGAGGAACAGCAGCCATAGCCGGCGGTCGGTCGGATGCTGCCGCCGCTCGATCAGGCCGCGGCTTTCCAGCTTGTCGAGGATGCGCACCAGGGTGATCGGCTCGACTTCCAGGATCTCCGCAAGCCCGGCCTGATGGATGCCCTCGTTCTTCGCCAGGTGCAGCAGGACCAGCCATTGCGACCGGGTGAAGCCGAGGTGGGCGGCCTGCTGCTCGAAGCGTTTGCGCATCAGCCGCCCGACGTCGTGCAGGACGAAGCCGATCGTGGGCAACAGGGGGTCTGGCTCGGTCCGTTCGTCCTCGTCGCCCTGCATGGCGGCAGCGACCCCATTTGAAGCTTGGCTCATCATGGCTATACAGATCATAGCGATGCTCACGGGTTTTGGCTAGAGTGGTGTCCGTGCGAAATTGTTCGAGGAATGGTTGGATGGATGCAGGGGTGAAAGGGGCGGCGTTCGCCCCCAGGCTTGGTTGCCGTGGTTGCTTGGTTGCCGTGTGTCTGGCCGTGCTGCCTGGCGCCCCGGCGCTGGCCCGGGCGCCGTTCAGTTGCGCCGGGATGGCCGCGGCGGGCGGGGCGGAGCTGCTGTGCAGCCACACCGACCCCGACGCGCCGACGCAAACCTGCACGTTCAGTTGGACGCTGATGACCCTGGCCAACCAGCAATCCGTGATCAGCGGGTCCTTTGTGCTGCCGACCGGGGTGGCAAACTCGGCGGTGTATCAGGGCAGCGGATTTGCCTATGCGCTTTCAACCCCCATCGTCCTTTGCCAAGGGCGCAAGAACGGCTGACGCGGCTGGACGCCCCCAGGCGACGCGACGGGGCCGCTGCTCGATGGCTGCGCTTGCCTTGACGCGACGGGCCGCCGGCCTTGCCGCCCTTCTCGCGGCGCTGACCGGCCGCGCACGGGCGCAGAAACCACCCGCCGACGGCGATCCGGACCGCTACCGCCCCTTGATCCACTACGCGCCACGCGGCGGGTTCATGAACGACCCCAACGGCTTGATCTTCCGCGATGGCGAGTGGCACCTTTTCTTTCAGCTCAACCCCTATGAACCCAGGGCGGGGCGGGCGCACTGGGGACATGCCGTCAGCCGCGACCTGCTGCGCTGGCGCGACCTTCCGATTGCCCTGGACGAGACAGCCGCCGGCCAGGCGTTCAGCGGCAGCGCCGTCTTCGACGCCGGCAACACGAGCGGGCTGTTCGCGGGCACGGGCGGCCTGGTCGCCGTCTACACACGCGCGTCGCCCGGGCGCCAGCGCCAGGAGATCGCCTTCAGCGCCGATGGGGGCCGCACGTTCACGGAGTATGCGGGGAACCCGGTCCTGGACCGCCAGTCGGACTCCTTTCGCGATCCCAAGGTGCTGTGGCACGCGCCGGCCGCGCGCTGGGTCATGGCCGTCGCTGCCGCGCGTGAGCGCCGCGTCCTGTTCTACGCCTCGCCCGACTTGAGGAACTGGACGGAGGTGGGCGCCTTCGGCCCTGCCGGCGTATCCGGTGCGGACTATGAGTGTCCGGACCTTGTGGAGCTGCCGGTCGAGGGCGGCGGCAAGCGGTGGGCGCTGTTCGTCTCGACCGATCCCGGCACGCCGCAAGGCGGCGGCGCCGTGCAGTACTTCGTCGGCGCGTTCGACGGCAGCCGCTTCATGCCCGACGACGCGGCGACGCGCCTCGTCGATTTCGGCAAGGATTTCTACGCGCTGCAGAGCTTCACCGACGCGCCGGACGGCCGGCCCGTCGCCATCGCCTGGGCCAGCAACTGGCAATACGCCAACGACCTGCCCACGGGGTCATGGCGGGGCGTGATGTCGCTGCCGCGGCGGCTGTCGCTGCGGCGGGCGGCGGATGGCTGGCGTCTGCTGCAGGGCTTCGCCCCGTTGGACCCTGTCCGCGGTGCGGCGATCCCGACCCGTCTGACGGCCGGCGGTCCCGGCCCTCTCGCCCATGCGTCGCTGCCGCCCGGCAGCGCCGTGGAGGTGCGGACGCAGTGGGTGCTGGAGCCGGGCGCGGTCGCCGTGCTGCGCTGGACGAACGGCGCCGGGGAGGTGCTGGAAGTCGGCTTCGACCAAGCCGCCGCCCAGGTCTTCGTTGACCGCGGCGGCGCCCGCGGCTTCTCCCACCGCTTCTTCACCGGCAGGTTCGCCTGCGCCGCGCCGCCCGGCACGCATGAGATCGACCTGCATCTCGTGTTCGACCGCTGCCTGCTGGAAGTGCTGGGGTTCGGGGGAGAGATGTCCGGCACCGTCCTGCACTTCTTCGCAGCGCCCCCTGATCGCCTCGTGGTGGAAGCGACCGGATCGGTGACAATCCATCTCCTGGACGTGACGCAGTTGGCGCCCATCGGTCGGTGATGCCGAACAGCCAACAGGGCTGACAACAGCCGTCCGTGTCGGCATTGTGTACGAGAACCGTGGTTGCAGGGCCGCTGGAAAGGAAGGCACGTGATGAAACGACGTTGGACGGCAATCTGCTCGCTGCTCGTCTTGGCGGTGCAGCCCGGGACAGGGCGCGCCGCGGTGACGGAGGACATGTTCCAGATGCGCGACACGTCCGACCTGGTCGGCCTGTGCAGCGCCGGCCAGGGCGATCCCATGTATGTCGCAGCGATCCACTTCTGCCAGGGCTTCGGTTCCGGCGCCTATGGCGTCGCCAGCGAATACGAGGCGGCGCGGAGCCGGGCACGCATGTTCTGCCCGCCCAGCGCGGACCGTCGCCCGAGCCGGAACACCGCGATCGCCGAGTTCGTGCAGTGGGCAAACGCGCGGCCGGATGTCATGCGGCTGCCGGTGACGGACGGGCTGCTGCGTTTCATGTCCGACCGGTTCCCGTGTCCCGAGGCCGCCGTGGCGAAGGGGAGCCGTCGATGAAGCGCGCCGTCATGATGCTCGCGGCCGCAGGCAGCCTGGCCTTGAGCGGCTGCTCGGGACTGAACAACACCCAGCAGCGTGCCGTGACCGGCACCGGGATCGGCGCCGCGGGCGGCGCGGTGCTGGGCGCGATCGGCGGCAATGCCGGGCTGGGCGCGCTGGCCGGCGCCGGTGCCGGCCTGGC